>DASUPA010000262.1:0-18793 GCA_036276335.1 Candidatus Methylomirabilota bacterium
AGCGGCCGCGCCGGCAGGCCGAGCAGCGGACGCGGCTCGACGACGGCGAGCACGCTGCCGCGCAGGTTCGCGACGCCGAGGAGCGGGGCCGGAGCCCCGGGCACCACCGTCAACGGCTCCAGCATGACGACCTCACGGGCCTCGCGCACGTCGACGGCGAACAGGTGACCTCCGAGCGTGACGAGGCAGGCGCGCTCGCGCTGGGCGCCGGGCAGGACCGATTGATCCGGGACGGTCTCCGCGGCCGGCGGCGCGGACACGTCATCGGGCAAAGCGCTTCACCATGCTCAGGAGCTGGTCGGACGTGAACGGCTTGGCGAGGTACTCGTCCGCGCCCTGGCGCTTGCCCCACATCCGGTCGCTCTCCTGGTTCTTGCTGCTGACGAGCACCACCGGCGTGGTCTTCGTGCGGGCGTCCTTGCGGAGCGCGCGCAGGATCTCGTAGCCGTTGCGCTTCGGCATCACGATGTCGAGCAGGAGCACGTCGGGGCGCTCGGTCGAGAGCTTGTCCTCCAGCGCCTCGCCATCGATGAGGGAGACCACCTCGTGGCCGGCCGACCTGAGGATCGACTCCATGAGCTTGAGCTCCGAGTACGCGTCGTCCACCACCATGACCTTCGCCATCGACCGGGGGCCTCCTTGGGGCGCGGACGCGCCCGGCTCCGGGGTGCAACGCGGTTGCCACGCCCCGCGCCTCGTCCGCCGTGTGCGCGATCGTGACGTCAGCCGCGCTGACACTGTCCGCGGAGCCGCGCGCGACGTGTCAGAGCGGAGGAGGCGTGACAGGCCGGGACAGCGTGGCGTGCCCGGCGTGGCCGTCCCGACCGCGCCCCGGGCCGGCGTGACATAGAATCGGGCCATGACGACACTCGGTGAGCGTCAGACGCTGGAGCTCTACGAGAAGACCGGCGCGCTGATGCGCGGGCACTTCCGCCTGACGTCGGGGCTGCACTCCGACGTCTATCTACAGTCGGCGCTGGTCCTCCAGTACCCCGAGCACGCGGGCGCCCTCGGGGCCGCGCTGGCGCAGCCGTTCCGGGGCGACGGGGTGCAGACCGTGCTGGCGCCGGCGATCGGCGGGATCCTGGTCGCCCACGAGGTGGCCCGGGCCCTCGGCGTGCGGGCGCTCTTCACCGAGCGCGAGGGCGGCGTCATGCGGCTCCGGCGGGGGTTCGCGCTCACCGCCGGCGAGCGCTGTCTCGTGGTGGAGGACGTCATCACGACCGGCGGCTCGACACGGGAGGTCGTCCAGTGCGTGGAGCAGCACGGCGGAATCGTGGTGGGCGTCGGCTCTCTCATCGATCGCAGCGGCGGCGGCGCGCGCTTCGCCCAGAAGCGGGTCGCGCTGGCCACCGTCACGGCGACGGCCTGGACGCCCGAGACGTGTCCCCTCTGCAAGACGGGCAGCGAGGCGATCAAGCCCGGCAGCCGGAGCTGAGCGCCGCGCGGAGGTGCCCACCGCGCGACGGTCACGGCGCGAGCACGCCGTTGCGCACCATCACCACAACGAGCCACAGGATCTGGGCGGCGACGAAGACGGTCAGGCCCCGCTCGCGTCCCCGCCGCACCTGGGTGCGATACTGCCAGGCGCCGGCGGTCACCGCGAGCACGCCGAACAGCCCGCCGTCGTAGCGGTCGAGCACGCCGTAGCGGGCGGCGAGACCCCCCACCAGGCTCCACAGCGCCCACGCCGCGATCCACAGCGCCACGACGGAGACGAACACCGACGGCCGCGACCCCGACTTGCCGAGACGGCGGGCGATCGCGACGGTGGTGAGGCCGCCCAGCAAGAGGACGACGGAGAGCGTCAGCGCCCAGCGGCTCATGCCGCCTCTCGGCGCCGCGCGCGGGGAATCCTGCTTGGAATGCGGCAGCATAGCGTCGCGGTACCGGTCATGTCAACTGCAACGTGTTGACACTACAGAGAATTTCAGCGATGCTGAGGGTCTTCATGGTTCGGAGCATGACCGGGTTCGGTCGGGCGGAAGTCAGCGGGGATTCGATTGCCGTCACCGTGGAAGCCCGGTCGGTCAACCACCGGCACCTGGACGTCGCGCTGCGCCTTCCTCGCACGCTCACCTCGCTCGAGCTCGACGCGCGGCGCCTGATCCAGGGACGACTGGAGCGCGGTCGCGTCGACGTGACCGTGCAGGTCACGCCGCTCGGCGGCGCCGCGACGCAGCGGGTGCAGGTCGACACCGTCCTCGCGCGGGAATACCTGACGCGTGCCCGCGAGCTCGCCGACGAGCTCGGGCTGACCCGCGCGCCGACGCTCGACTGGCTGCTCGAGCGCTCCGGCGTGATGCGCCTCGAGGACGCCGAGCCGGCGGAGCCGGCGGCGCCGTGGCCTCTCCTGGCCCAGGCCCTCGGCCAGGCGCTCGACGAGCTCGTCGCCCGGCGGACGGCGGAAGGCGAGCGACTCGTGGACGCGCTGCGGAACCTCCACGTGGACCTCACGGCGACCGTCCAGACGATGGCCGCGCGCGCGCCCGCCGCCTCCGCCCGGCGCGAGCAGCGGCTGCGCGAGCGGCTGCGCGCGCTGCTCGCCGACACCGCTGTCGACGAGAGCCGCATCGTCACCGAGGCCGCCATCTGGGCCGACAAGGCCGACGTGACCGAGGAGCTGGCGCGGCTGCGCGCGCACCTGGCGGAGTTCACGCTGGCGCTCGACAAGGGCGGACCCGTCGGCCGCGCGCTCGACTTCCTGATCCAGGAGCTGAACCGCGAGGTCAACACCGTCGGCTCGAAGGCGGACGATCTCGAGCTCAGCCAGGCGGCGCTGGCCGCCAAGAGCGTGCTCGAGAAGATCCGCGAGCAGGTGCAGAACCTTGAATAGCCGCGGCGCCAACGGCGCCTCGCCCCGGCTCGTCAACGTCGGCCACGGGAACGTCGTGCTCGCGCACCAGATCGTCGCCATCGTCGCGCTGGACTCCCTGCCGGTGAAGCGGCTCATCGAGAGCGTCAAGGGCTCCGCCAAGCTCGTCGACGCCACCAACGGCCGGCGCACCCGCGCGGTGATCGTGACCGAGAGCGACCATTTGATCCTGTCCTCGCTCGAGCCGGCGACCCTGGCGCAGCGCCTGCTCACCGATCGGGGCGGCCACGGTGACTAGCGAGCCGGTCCTGCGCATCCGGCGCCGCGGGACGCTCTTCGTGGTGTCGGCGCCGTCGGGCGCCGGCAAGACGACGCTGTGCCGCGAGGCGCGGCTCCGGGTGCCCGACCTCGCGTACTCCGTCTCCTGCACGACGCGAGCGCCGCGGCCGGGCGAGGTCGACGGCAGCGACTTCCGGTTCGTGTCGCGCGAGGCCTTCACGGCCATGCGCGAGCGCGGGGAGCTCGCCGAGTGGGCGACCGTCCACGGCAATCTCTACGGCACGCCGGCCGCGCCGCTGGAGGCCGCCCTGCGCCACGGCCGCGACGTCCTCCTCGACATCGACACGCAGGGGGCGGCGCAGCTCCGCCGCCGCTATCCCGAGGCGGTGCTCGTCTTCATCGTCGCCCCGTCGATGGCCGAGCTGGAACAGCGGCTGCGCGAGCGGCGCTCGGACGCCGACCAGGACATCGCGCGGCGCCTGGCGCGCGCGCGCGACGAGATCGCGCTGTGGAAGGAGTACGACTATCTCATCGTCAACCGGGACGTGAAGGAGGCGATGGACCAGCTCATGGCCGTCATCCAGGCCGAGCGCTGCCGGACCACGCGCCTCGGCGTCACGTTCCCCGACCTGGAGGTCCCCAACTGATGGCATTCCCCTCGCTGGAATCCGCGCTCAACAAGGTGTCCAACCGGTACCTGCTCGTGGTGCTGTCCGCCAAGCGCGCGCGGCAGCTCAATCGCGGCGCCCCGCCGCGCGTCGAGAGCAAGCACAAGAAGCCCACCAGCTCGGCGCTGGAGGAGATCGCCGCCGCCAAGGTCGAGTACCGCGTGAAGGACGCGGACGAGGCGGCCAAGGCGTAGCATGCGGCTCGACGGACGGGAGCTCGTCCTCGGCGTCACGGGGTCGATCGCCGCCTACAAGGCGGTGCTCCTGCTCCGCGAGCTGACGGCGCTCGGCGCCGGCGTCACCGTCTGCCTGTCCGAGCACGCCCGGCAGTTCGTCGGTCCGCTCACGTTCCGGACGCTGTCGGCGCGCCCGGTGCTCACCGACCTCTTCGATCCCCAGAGCCCGGACGCGGTCGAGCACGTCGCCGTCGCCGAGCGGGCGGCGGCGTTCGTGGTGGCGCCGGCGACGGCCAACGTGCTGGCCAAGGCGGCGCACGGCATCGCCGACGACTTCCTGACCACGCTGCTTCTCGCCGCGCGGTGTCCCGTCCTCATGGCGCCGGCCATGGACGGCGGGATGTGGGACCACCCGGCCGTCGTCGCCAACGTCGCCATGCTCCGAGGCCGGGGCGTCGTGGTGATGGAGCCGGAGGCGGGGGCGCTCGCCTCGGGGCTCTCCGGCCGCGGGCGGCTGCCCGAGACGGCGGCGATCGTCGAGGCGCTCTACGCCATGCTGGCGCCGGCGCAGGACCTCGCCGGCGAGACGTTCGTCATCACGGCCGGGCCGACCCGCGAGCCGATCGATCCCGTGCGCTACATCTCGAACCGGTCCTCCGGGAAGATGGGCTATCGACTGGCGCTGGCGGCGCTTCGCCGGGGCGCCCGCGTGACGCTCGTCGCCGGCCCCACCGCGCTCACGCCGCCGGCGGCGGCGACGTTCGTGCCGGTGCAGACCGCGGAGGAGATGCGCGAGGCCGTGCTGCAGCACCTGCCCGGCACCACCGTCGTCGTGAAGGCGGCCGCGGTCGCGGACTATCGCGTGCGGCGCCCGGCCGAGACCAAGATCAAGGGCAAGCGGGACCTGACGCTCGAGCTCACGCCGAACCCCGACATCCTGGCCGAGGTGGCGGCGGGACGGACGGGCGCCTTCGTCGTCGGGTTCGCGGCCGAGACCAACGACGTCGCGGCCAACGCCCGGGCGAAGCTCGAGGCGAAGGGCATCGACCTGCTGGTGGCGAACGACGTCAGCCAGGCGGGGATCGGCTTCGACGCCGAGGACAACGAGGTGCTGCTGATCGACCGCTGGGGCGGCACGCGGGCCCTGCCGCGGATGTCGAAGAGCGCCGTGGCCGACGCGATCCTGTCCGAGATCCTCCGGCTCCGCGGCACGGCCGACCGCGCCGCCGGCAAGGTCTCGCGCTGAGCGACGCGGCCCGCGAGACACTGGCCGGAGCGCTCGGCGCGCTCGCCGAGACGCTCCGATTCCACCGGGACCTCGGCGTCTCCACGCTCACGCTCGCCGGTGACTACCTGATGACGCCGGCGGAGTCGCTGCGGCGCCAGGAGCAGGCGCTCCAGGGCTGCCGCCGCTGCAAGCTCTGCGAGGGACGCACGAACCTCGTGTTCGGCTCCGGGAACCCGCACGCGGAGTTCGTCTGCATCGGCGAGGGTCCGGGCGCCGACGAGGATGCGCAGGGGCTGCCGTTCGTCGGCCGCGCCGGACAGCTGCTCACGCGCATGCTGGCGTCCGTCGACCTCTCCCGCGACGAGGTCTACATCTGCAACACCGTCAAGTGCCGGCCGCCGTCCAACCGGAATCCCGAGCCCGACGAGCTCGCCGCGTGCGCGCCGTTCCTCGCCGAGCAGCTGGCGACCCTGCAGCCGAAGGTCGTCCTGTCGCTGGGCAGCGTCGCCACCCACGCGCTGCTCAGGACGACGGCGCCGATCGGCAAGCTCCGCGGACGCCTCCATCCCTACGGCGACGCGGTGCTCGTCCCCACCTTCCATCCGGCGTTCCTCCTCCGCAACCCCGGCCAGGAGTACAAGCGGATGGCGTGGGACGACCTCAAGCTCGCCAAGAGAGAGTACGACCAGCGACGCACGCGGTGACCATCGCGGACGTGTCCTTCGACGTTCCGCTGCCGCATCCGTTCTCCTATCGCGTCCCCGCCGGCTGGGCGCTCGTGGCCGGACAGCGCGTCGTCGCCCCGCTCGGCCGCGCCAATCGCACGGGCGTCGTGACCGCGCTTCGCGAGCAGGCGGACGACCCGCGGCTGAAGCCGCTGCTCCGCGTGCTCGAGGCGCGGCCGGCGCTCGACACCGAGGGGCTGGCGCTCGCGCGCTGGGTGGCGGAGCAGGCGCTCTCGTCGCTCGGCGGGACGCTGGCCGCGCTGCTGCCGCCGCTCGCCTCCCTGCCCGAGGGCGACGCCGGCTCGGCGCGGGAGCGCTCCGCGCCCGAGGGCGGCCGGCCGCGCGCGGCGACCCTCGTCGAGGGCGGAGCCGCGCCGCCGAGGCCGGAGCTGCTCGTCGGCACCGGACGGGAAACACGGCTGCTCGAGCGCATCGGCGCGGGACCGGCTCTGGTGATCGTCCCCGATCTCGACGCGGCGGCGCGCTGGGCGCCGCGTCTGGCGCGCGCCGGCCGCGTCGTCAGGCTCGACTCCAACGTGGAGGACGCCGAGCGCGCCGCCGCCTGGGCCGCGCTCCGCTCGGGCACGGTGGCGCTCGCGATCGGCACGCGATCGGCCCTGCTGGCGCCGCTGCCGCCCGGAGCCACCCTGGCCCTGGTCGACGAGCACGAGGCCGCCCACAAGCCGCCGGGACCGCCGCGCCTGCACTCGCGCGACGTGGTGCTGGAACGCGCGACGCGCGAGCGCCTGCGCGCGGTCCTCACGTCGGCCACGCCGAGCGTCGAGATGTGGTGGCGGGCCGACAGTGGCCGGGCGGAACTGAGCGCCGCCGAGCCGGGCGCGTGGCCGGTCACGCAGGTGGCCGACACGCGCGGCATCCTCCGGCGGGAGCCGCTCACGCCGCCGCTCGCGCGCGCCCTGCGCGAGACGCTGGGCGCCGGGCGGCGCGCGCTCCTGCTGGTCAGCCGGCTCGCGTCGGCGCTGGCCTGTGACGAGTGCGGCGAGATCCTGCGCTGCCCGGACTGCGCCATCGCGCTCGCGTACGCGCGCGCGGCGCGGACGCTCACCTGCCGCGTGTGCGGCCGCGCGACGCCGCTGCCCGACGTCTGTCCCGGCTGTCGGGGGCGTCGCCTCTCGCCCTTCGGCTGGGGCGCCGAGCGTGTCGAGCACGCGGTACGCCGGCGATTTCCCGGCGCGCGCGTCGCGCGCTACGATCCGGAGGCCACCCGCGGCGCGCGCGCGGACGCGCAACGGCGCGCGGCGTCGGAGGCCCAGGTCGTCATCGGCACGCGCGGGGCGCTCCGACTCTTCGGGCCGGGCGCCCTGGGTCTCGCCGGCTTCGTCGCGCCGGACCAGCTCCTGCGCATTCCCGATTTTCGCGCCGGCGAGCGCCTGTTCGCCCTCGTGTGGGCGGCGGCCGAGCGGGTCGTCCGCGGCGGCGCGCAGATCCTCCAGTCGCAGAGGCCCGATCACTACGTGCTGGACGCGGCCGTCCGGCAGGACCTCACGGCCTTCTACCGCCACGAGCTGAAGTTCCGCGGCGAGCTCGGCTACCCGCCCTTCCGCCGCCTCGCCGTGGTCACGGTCGGGGCGAAGAGCGCCGCGGACATGCGCCGTCGCGCCGACGACGTGGCGGCCGCGCTCGGAGCCGACCGCGAGCTCACCGTCTATCCACCGGCGCCCGACCGGCGGGATCGGGCGCGGCGGATCGTGGTGAAGGGCCGCGACGATCTGTCGGCGCGGCTGGCGGCCGCGCTCACCGACTTCCGCGCGCCGCGCGCCCGAGGCCTCGCGATCGTCGGCGTCGAGGTCGACCCGGTCGAGTGGCCGACGTGACGGCCACACCCGTTGCCGCGAGTCGGTCACGCCGACACGTTCTTCCCGGCTCGGTGCACCGTGTGTCCCTCGTGCGGCCCGCGGACGCTCGCATCGCGCCGTGGTACACTACACAAGTCCGCGGACTTACGAAGGGGGACTGACCCAGTCGAATGGCAGTGCTGAGCGTGCGGAAATACGGCGATCCCGTGCTGCGGCGACGCGCCAAGCCCGTCGAGGCGGTCACGCCGGAGGTCAAGCGGATCATCGCCGACATGATCGACACGATGTACGACGAGGTCGGCCTGGGCCTCGCCGCCCCGCAGGTCGGGATCTCGCTGCGTCTCATGGTGGTCGGCGACGAGGACGGCCGCGAGGCGCGGGCGCTCCTCAATCCGGTCATCGCGGAGCAGGGCGGCGAGATCGTCGCGGAGGAGGGGTGCCTCTCCATTCCGGGCGTGTTCGCGCCGGTGAGGCGCGCCGAGTGGGTCCGGCTCGAGGCGCAGGACGAGCAGGGACGACCGGTGACGACCACGGCGCGCGGGCTGCGCGCGCGCGTCTTCCAGCACGAGATGGACCACCTCGACGGCGTGCTCTTCATCGACCGGCTGGACCCGGTCACGCGCGACCGCATCAAGCGCCGCATCCGCAAGGACGGGCTCGCCGAGGAGGTCGGCGCCCACCGCGCGTTCGCGCTGTAACCCGCTGAAGCTCCTCTTCTACGGCACACCCGACTTCGCGCTTCCCGCCCTGGAGGCGCTCCACCGCGCGCACGAGATCGTCGCCGTCGTCACGCAGCCCGACCGGCCGGCCCACCGCGGCCAGCGCCTGACGGCGCCGCCGGTGAAGCGGGCGGCGATCGCCGCGGGCCTCCCGGTGCTCCAGCCGGCACGCCTCCGTGATCCCGGGTGGGCGGAGCGGCTCGCCGCCCTCGGCGCCGAGGTGGCGGTGGTGGTCGCGTTCGGCCAGATCCTGCCCCAGGCCGTCCTGGACGCGCCGGCCCTCGGGTCCATCAACATTCACGCCTCGCTGCTGCCGAAGTACCGGGGCGCGGCGCCCATCCAGTGGGCCATCATCCGGGGCGAGCGGGAGACGGGGATCACGACCTTCCGGATGGACGCCGGCATGGATACCGGCGCGATCCTGCTGAGCCGGGCGACGCCCATCGGCGCCGACGAGACGGCCGGCGAGCTGTTCGCGCGTCTGGCCCCGCTCGGGGCCGACGTCATCCTCGAGACGCTGGCGCGGCTCGACTCGATCACGCCACGGCCCCAGGACGACGCCGCCGCGACGCTCGCCCCGCGGCTCAAGAAGACGGACGGCGTGATCGACTGGACCAAGCGCGCGCGCGAGATCGTCAACCTCGTGCGCGGCTGCAATGCCTGGCCCGGCGCGACGACGGCCACGCCGGCCGGGACGCTGACGATCTGGCGGGCGCGCGCCGTCGACGCCGCGCCCGGCAGCCCCGGCACCCTCGTCGCGGCGGCGGGCTCCCTGGGGATCTCGGCGGCGGACGGGCTGCTCCTGCCCGTGGAGGTGCAGCCCGAGAACCGCCGGCCGATGAGCTGGGAGGACTGGCTGCGCGGCGCGCGGCTGCGCGGCGGCGCGCGCGTCGGCACCGCGTGAGCCGCCCCGCTCCCGCGCGAGCGCTCGCGGCGCGGGTGCTGGAGCGCGTGGAGGCGGACGAGGCGTGGGCCGACCTCGCCCTCGACGCCGAGGTACGCCGCGCAGCGCCGTCGCCGCGCGACGTCGCCCTCGCCACCGAGGTGGTCTACGGCACGCTCCGCTGGCAGCGCTATCTCGACTGGGTGCTGCAGCCGCACTCCCGCCGGCGGCTCGAGAGCCTCGATCCGCGCGTCCGCGTGATTCTGAGGATGACGGCCTACCAGCTGCTGTTCCTCGAGCGGGTGCCGGCGTTCGCGGCCGTCAACGACGCCGTCAGCCTGGCCCGCGGCCGCAAGCCCGGCCGGGCGGAGTACACGAACGCCGTGCTGCGCTCGTTCGCCCGCCGGGGCGCGCGAGAGCGCGAGCCGGCGCCGCCGCGCGATCCCGTGGACGCGCTCGCCGTGCGGTGCTCCTTTCCCACGTGGCTGGCCGAGCGCTGGATCCGTCGCTTCGGCGCCGGCGAGGCGGAGGCGCTCATGCGGGCCTTCAACGAGCGGCCGCCGATGACCCTGCGCACCAACACGCTGCGCCTGACGCGCGAGGCGCTGGCCGCGCGGCTGGCGGCCGAGGACGACGTCGCCACCCGGCCGACGCCGTACGCGCCCGAAGGCCTCGTCGCCGCTCCCGGCGGCGAACCGGGCGCGTGGCGCGCGTTCAGGGAGGGCGCGTGCGTCGCGCAGGACGAGGCGTCGATGCTCGTCGCCCACCTGCTCGAGCCCCGCCCGGGCGAGACGGTCGCCGACGCCTGCGCGGCGCCGGGCACGAAGACCACGCACCTGGCCCAGCTCATGGAGAACCGCGGACGCATCGTGGCGCTCGATCCCGAGCCCGCGCGTCTCGCGCGGGTCGACGAGGCGACGGCGCGGCTCGGGATCTCGATCGTCGAGACGGCATCCGGCACCGCGCAGGAGCACGCCGGCGCCCTGACGGACGCGTGCGACGCGGCGCTGATCGACGCGCCGTGCTCGAACCTCGGCGTCCTGCGTCGCAATCCCGAGGTGAAGTGGCGGCGCCGCCCCGGCGACCTCGCCGCCGCGGCCACGCGCCAGGCGGCGATCCTCGACGCGGCCGCCGCCATGCTGAAGCCGGGCGGCCGGCTCGTCTACGCGACGTGCTCGCTCGAGCCCGAGGAGAACGACGGGGTGGTGGCCGGCTTCCTCGCTCGGCATCCGCGGTTCCGCGTGGAGACGCCGGGCTCCTTCCCGCTGGCCCTCGACGACGGTGTGCTGCGCACGCGGCCCGATCGAACCGGGACGGACGCCTTCACCGCGGTCCGTCTGCACCGCGTGATATAACAGCGCCCGTGATCAAGATCGCGCCGTCGATCTTGTCGGCCGATTTCGGCGTCCTGGCCGAGGAGATCGCCCGCGTGGAGGCGGCCGGCGCCGACCAGATCCACGTCGACGTGATGGACGGTCGCTTCGTGCCGAACATCAGCATGGGGTTCCCCATCGTGACCGCCATCCGGAAGCGGACGAAGCTGCCGCTCGATCTGCACCTGATGATCCTCGAGCCGGAGAAGTACCTCGCCGAGTTCGCCGCCGCCGGCGCCGACCTCCTGACCGTCCACGTCGAGGCGTGCCCGCACCTGCAGCGAACGCTGACGTCGATCCGCGAGCTGGGCGCCAGGAGCGGCGTCCCGATCAAGGCGGGCGCCGCGCTGAATCCGTCCACGCATCCTCACGCCATCGAGTACGTCCTGGACGACGTCGACCTCGTCCTCGTCATGTCGGTGAACCCGGGATTCGGCGGCCAGAAGTTCATCCCCGCCGCCTATTCGAAGATCCGTCAGATCCGCACGCTGCTCGGCGGCCGCCGCGTCGACATCTCGATCGACGGCGGCGTCAAGGTGGAGCACGCGCGGCCGTGTGCGCAGCACGGCGCCTCGATCCTCGTGGCGGGCTCGGCGGTCTTCGAGGCGCCCGACCCCGGCGCGGTCATCGAGCAGATGCGCGCCGCCTCGACCGGCTGAGCCCGCCCGCCGGCTGAATCGCGCGCCGCCCTCCGCGTGTCTCAAGGTCGGGAGGTGCTGACGTGGCGATGCGCGTGGCCGAGCTGTGGCGGTATCCGGTGAAGTCGATGGCCGGTGAGCGCCTGGAGCGCGCGCTCGTCACCCCGACCGGCGTGGCCGGCGACCGCGTGGTTCACGTGGCCGACGCGCGCGGCCGGGTCGTCACGGCCCGGACACACCCGCGGCTGCTGGCCCATCAGGGCGCGCTCGATCCCGACGGTGAGCCGCTGATCGACGGCCGTCCGTGGACGTCGGCGGAGGCCGCGAGCGCCGTGCGCGCGGCCGCGGGCGACGGCGCCCGGCTCGCCCGCTGGGACGGACCGGAGCGGTTCGACGTGCTGCCGCTCCTCGTGGCCACCGACGGCGCCATCGCCGCGCTCGGAGTGGACGGCCGGCGGCTGCGTCCGAACATCGTCGTCGCCGGCGTCGACGGCCTCGCGGAGCGCGGGTGGCCCGGCTGCCGGCTCCGCATCGGTGACGTCGTGATCGATCTCGTGAAGCTCCGCGGCCGATGCGTCATGACGACCTACGATCCGGACACCCAGGCGCAGGATCTCGGCGTCCTGCGGCGGATCGCCCGGGACTTCGGCGGCCGCATGGCGCTCGACTCGGCCGTGGTCGAGGGCGGCACCATCGCGGTGGGCGACACGGTCACGCTCCTGTGCTGACGGGGCGGTGGTCAGGGACCGCTCGCGCCGGCTGCTCACGGGCTGACAGCCGCCGGCGTCGGGGACGGCAAGCGGCTGAAATCTCGAGGGTCCGGGCTGGCACTCGCCTTGCCCTGGCGTGAGGCATGGCGCGGCGATGGGCGAAGCGGCTCGGTCTCGGCGGCCGGGACTGGCGCACGTGCTGGAGATCGCTCGAGTTCTGGCTGATCATCGCGTCGATCGTGCTGCCCCTCGGCTTCCTCCTGCTGCTCCTGCCGCGTCATCCACTTCGCGTGACCGTCCGCCGGTACCGGACGTAGCGGAGGGCGCGGGCGCGCCGAAGCCCCGGCGCGTTGAAATGTTCCGGGTATTTGCGTACACTCAGCCTTTCCATGTTCGACTCGTTGAGCACACGATTGACTGCCATCTTCGACCGCCTGGGCGGCCACGGCCGCCTGACGGAGGAGAACATCCAGGAGGCCCTCCGGGAGGTCCGCGTCGCGCTCCTGGAGGCCGACGTCAACTTCAAGGTCGTCCGCGGCTTCGTGGAGCGGGTCAGGGCCAAGGCCGTCGGCCAGGACGTCCTCAGGTCGCTCACCCCGGCACAGCAGGTCGTGAAGGTCGTGCACGACGAGCTGGTCGAGCTGCTCGGCGGCAGCGGGCACCGCCTCGCCGCGGCGCCCCATCCCCCGACCGTCGTCATGCTGATCGGGCTGCAGGGCTCGGGCAAGACGACGACCGCGGCGAAGCTGGCGCGCATGTACGCCAAGCAGGGGCAGCACCCGCTGCTCGCCGCGGCCGACACGTACCGGCCGGCGGCGCAGGAGCAGCTCCGCACGCTGGGGACCCAGCTCAACGTGCCCGTCGTCGGCGATGAGAGAGAGAACCCCGTCGCCATCTGCCGGCGCGCCCTCGACGAGGCGGCGGCGCGGGGCCTGACCCCGGTGATCCTCGACACCGCGGGGCGGCTGCACGTCGACGACGGCATGATCGACGAGCTCAAGCGCATCAAGCAGGACGTGAAGCCGCACCACATCCTGCTCGTGGTCGACGCCATGACCGGGCAGGACGCCGTCACCGTCGCCGAGAAGTTCAACGCGGCGGTCGGCATCGACGCCGTCATCCTCACCAAGATGGACGGCGACTCTCGCGGCGGCGCCGCGCTGTCGGTCCGACACGTCACCGGCCGTCCCATCGCGTTCGTCGGCACGGGCGAGAAGACCGACGCGCTCGAGCCGTTCCATCCGGACCGGCTGGCGTCGCGGATCCTCGGCATGGGCGACGTGCTGTCGCTGGTCGAGAAGGCGCAGCAGACGGTGGACCAGGACAAGGCGCAGGAGATGGTCCGCAAGCTCCGCGAGGACAGCTTCAGCCTCGAGGACTTCCGCGAGCAGCTGCGGCAGGTGCGCCAGCTCGGCCCGCTCGACCAGATCCTCGGCATGCTGCCGTTCGGGAAGGCGCTGAAGGCCGGTCCGAAGGAGCTCGACGGGGAGCAGGCCGACCTGGACCGGTTCGACGCCATCATCCTGTCGATGACGCCCGGCGAGCGGAAGAATCCCGAGGTGATCAACGGCTCGCGCCGGCAGCGCATCGCGCGCGGCAGCGGGACCTCGGTCCAGGACGTGAACCGGCTGCTCAAGCAGTACGCGCAGCTCCGGAAGATGATGAAGCAGTTCAAGAACGTGGAAGGCCGGATGGGAAAGATGAAGGGCCTGCCCGGATTTCCGACCCTGAGGGGGTGAGCACGTGAGCGTTTCGATCCGACTGAGACGGGAAGGCTCGAGCAAGCGGCCGCGCTATCGCGTGGTGGTCGCGGACTCGCGCTCACCGCGCGACGGACGGTTCATCGAGGTCATCGGGCACTACAACCCGGTGACCGATCCGCCGCAGGTGAGCATCGACCGCGCGAAGGCGGAGGCCTGGATCAGCAAGGGAGCGCAGCCGTCCAACACGGTCCGCAAGCTGATCGCGCTGTCGCCGAAGCCGACGGCATAGGGGCGGGACCGACGCAACACGCAGCACCTGAAGCTGCAGCAGAGGCAAGACGTCGATGCGGGAGCTGGTGGAGTACATGGCGAAGGCGCTGGTGGACGACTCCGAGAGCGTCAGCGTGACCGAGGTCGAGGGCGAGCGGGTGACCGTGATCGAGCTGCGGGTGGCGCCCGGCGACCTCGGCAAGGTGATCGGCAAGCAGGGACGTACGGCGCGCGCGTTGCGCACGATCCTGAACGCGAACGCGACCAAGCTTCGCAAGCGGGCCGTTCTCGAGATCGTCGAGTAGTGGCCGCGGACCGGCTCGTCGCCATCGGCGAGATCGGACGGCCGCACGGACTGCGCGGGGAGGTGCGGGTGACGCCGCTCACGGACCACCCGGAGCGGTTCGACCGGCTCCGGGAGTGCGTGCTGTGGGACGAGGCGCACGATCGGCGCCGCCCGTGCCGGATCACGGCGTCGCGCGTGCACGGCGACGCGGTGGTCGTCGCGCTGGCCGGCTACGAGTCGCCCGAGGCGGCGCGCGCGCTCACGGGATGGCTGCTCGCCGTGCCGGAGTCCGAGGCGCTGCCGGCGCCCGAGGGTCACTTCTATCCCTGGCAGCTCGTGGGCTGCCGCGTCCTGACCGAGGACGGGCGGGACGTCGGACAGGTTCTCCGCGTCGAGGGCAGCCCGGCGCAGGACCTGTGGGCGGTCGGCGACGGCACGCGGGAGCACCTGGTGCCCGCCGTCCCGGAGATCGTCCGGGAGGTCGACCTGGGCGCGCGGCGGGTGGTGATCCGCCCCCCGGAGGGGTTGCTCGACCTGTGATGCGCATCGACGTGCTGACGCTGTTTCCGCAGATGGTCGAGCCGGTGATCGCGGCGTCGATGCTGGGACGGGCGCGCAGCCGCAGACTCGTTGACATCCGCGTGGTCGATCTCCGAGACTACGCGACGGGCCGCCATCGCACGGCCGACGACTATCAGTTCGGCGGCGGCGGCGGCATGGTGCTGAAGCCGGAGCCCATCTTCGCCGCGGTGGAGGCGCTGCGCACGGAGGGCGCGCGGGTGGTCCTGATGGATCCACGCGGGCGCACGCTGACGCAGGCGGTCGCGCAGGCGCTCTCACGGGAGCGGCACGTGATCCTCATCGCCGGGCGGTACGAGGGGGTCGACGAGCGCGTGGGCGAGCTGCTGGCCGACGACCGGATCTCGATCGGCGACTACGTGGTGACGGGCGGCGAGCTGCCGGCGCTCGTGGTGACGGACGCGGTCACGCGGCTGCTGCCCGGGGTGCTGGGCGCCGAGGGAGCGGCGGAGCGGGAGTCGTTCGCGGGCGGGCTCCTGGAGCCGCCGCAGTACACGCGGCCCGAAGACTTTCGCGGGGCGCGGGTGCCGGAAATACTATTGTCCGGGGACCATGCCCGGGTGGCGCGCTGGCGCCGCGAGCAGGCGCTGTTCCTGACGTGGCGGCGGCGGCCCGAGCTGCTGGCCGAGGCCACCCTGACCGAAGAGGAGCGGCAGCTGATCCAGCGATTCGAGCGCGGCGAGACGCCGGCCTAGCGGCGGCCGCGAGAGACAGACCAGAAAGGGACGGACAGTCATGGACGCGATTCGCATCGTCGAGGCGGGGCAGCTCAAGAAGGACCGGCAGCGGTTCGACCCCGGGGACCAGGTCCGCGTGCACGTGAAGGTCATCGAGGGCGAAAAGGAGCGGACCCAGGTCTTCGACGGCACCGTCATCCGCCGGCGCGGCGAGGGCGCCCGGGCCTCCTTCACCGTCCGGCGCATCTCGTACGGCGTCGGCGTGGAGCGGACGTTCCCGCTCCACTCGCCGCGCATCGAGCGCGTCGACGTGGTCCGCCACGCGCGCGTGCGTCGCTCGAAGCTCTACTACCTGCGCGCGCTCGCCGGGAAGGCGGCCCGGCTGCGGGAGAAGCGGGTCAACGCCGTGCCCTCCACCGGCACCACCGAGTAGCGTCTCGACCCGGGCGTGACGCCGCCTCCCTCGGCGCCGTACCGTTACGAGGGCCAGGCGTGGCGGGCGGGGGTCACCCGCATCGCCGGCCTGGACGAGGCGGGGCGCGGCCCGCTGGCGGGGCCGGTCGTCGCGGCGGCCGTCATCCTGGATCCCCACCGCCGCGTGCGCGGCCTGGCGGACTCCAAGCTGCTCACCCCGGAGCGCCGCGAGGAGCTGTTCGCGACGATCCACGAGCGGGCGGTGGCCGTCGGCGTGGGCATCGTCGACCACCTCACCATCGACCGCGTCAACATCCTCCAGGCGACGAAGCGCGCCATGGCGGAGGCGATCGCCGCGCTGGCGGTCGTGCCCGAGCTCGTCATCACCGACTTCGTGTCGGTGCCGTCCCTGCCGTGTCCGCAGCGCAACATCGTGGACGGCGACGCCCGCTGCGCCACCGTGGCCGCGGCGTCGATCGTGGCGAAGGTGACGCGCGATCGGCTCATGCTCGAGGCCGACCGGCAGTTTCCCGAGTACGGCTTCGCGCGCCACAAGGGATACGCGACGGTCGATCACCTCGCGGCGCTCGACCGTCACGGGGCCTGTCCGATCCACCGCCGCTCCTTCTCCGGCGTCTGGCGCCAGGGAGAGCTGTTCGCGCTCGAGGCGGCCGACTAGGAGCCTGTCGGAGTCTTTCGAGGGGCGCCACGGCTCCTCCGGGGTGCCCCGAGCCGCCCGAGAGGGATCGTTGGGCGCCCGGAGCCCCCGTGACGACCAGGGCGCCCCGAGTGCATCCAAGGTTGGACATTGCGCCACCGGCGCGGCCGGCGCAGGCTCGCCGCATGGCCGATCCCCGGCAGACGCTGAGCCGCGCCGCGGAGCAGGCGGCTGCCGAGTTCCTGCGGCGCGCCGGCCTCGCCGTGCTCGAGCGGAACGTCCGGTTCGCGGAGGGCGAGATCGACCTCGTGTGCCGCGAGGGCGACGTGCTCGTCTTCGTCGAGGTGAAGTGCCGCCAGGCGCGCTGGGGCGACGCGCCGGCGGCCGCCGTGTCGCGCCTGAAGCAGTGGCGCCTGACGCGGCTGGCGCGGCACTATCTCAAGGCCCGCCGCGCCGGCGAGCCGCGCTGCCGCTTCGACGTGGTGGCGGTCACGGCGGACGGCGCGGACATCGCCGCGGTCCGGCACCTGCGCGCGGCCTTCGACGCCGTCGAGCGATAGGCGCCCGGCCGCCGGCGCGCCGCTTGCCCGGTCGTCCGATTCGGGTACAATTCGGGCCCCATGCCCCTGCGTTGGGACGCGAACCGCTCGGCGCTCTCCTCCATCCTCGAGGCGATCGGCCGCACGCCGCTCGTGCGACTGAACCGCGTGACGGCGCGCGTGAGACCGCCGGTCTACGTGAAGATCGAATGGTTCGGGCCGAGCGGCAGCCTCAAGGACCGCATCTACTTCCACATGTTCGAGCGCGCGGAGGCCCGCGGCGAGCTGCGCCCCGGCATGCGCGTGCTCGAGTGCTCGACGGGCAACGCGGGTATCGCGTGCGCGTTCGTGGCCGCGGTCAAGGGCTATCGCTGCACGATCGTCATGCCGGCCGGGATGAGCGACGAGCGGAAGAAGATCATGCGCGCGTACGGCGCCGACCTGGTCTTCACGCCGGGGGGCGAGAGCGACGTCGACCTCTCGCTGAAGCGTCTCGCGGAGATCCGCGGCGGCGACCCGACCGGCTACTGGGTGCCCGGACAGTTCTCCAACGCCGACAACGTCGATGCCCACATGCGCACGACGGGGCCCGAGATCTGGGAGCAGGCCGGCGGCGTGGTGGGCGCCTTCGTGGCCGCACAGGGCAGCGGCGGGACGCTGACCGGCGTGGGCCGCTACCTCCGCGAGCGGGACAACCGCGTGGGGCTCTATGCCGTCGAGCCCGCGGAGTGTGCCCTGCTCGCGCGGCGGGCGTGGGGCGCGCACGGCATCGAGGGAATCGGCGACGGCTTCATCCCCGACAACCTCGACGTCTCCCTGCTCACGGGCGTGATCACGACCACCACCGAGGAGGCGGTGGCCATGGCCCGGCGGCTCGCCGCCGAGGAGGGCCTCTTCTGCGGCATCTCCACGGGGTGCAACGTCGCCGCCGCCCTCAAGCTGGCCGTCCGCCATCCCGACCTCGCGTCGATCGTGACCATGGTCAACGACACGGGCCAGCGCTACTTCACCACCCCGCTCTGCGGCGAGGCCAAGCACGTCGACGTGCCGGAGCGCGAGCATCCCATGGACGCGAAGACGCGCGACGAGCTCGATCGCTGGCAGGCGAAGTGGGAGATCCTCACCTGAGACCGTCCGAGTGGGACTTCGTCGCCGCGCGGCGGCGACTGGAGTCCAAGGCCAAATCCGCGGGCGACAAGCTGACCTCCGTCGAGGACGCGGTCGCCCGCGTGGCCGACGGCGACCGCATCGCTGTGGGCGGCTGCCTCTTCTCGCGCACGCCCATGGCGCTCGTCCGCGAGATCCTCCGCGCGCGGCGCACCGGGCTCACGCTCGTGCGCAACCTCATGTGCACGGAGGGCGAGTTCATGATGACGGCCGGCGCCGTCACGCGCGTGCTGACGGCGTGGATGTCCATCGGCCTGCCGTGGGGGGTGTCGAAGATCATGCGCCACTACGTGGAGAGCGGCGCGGTGGCGCTCGAGGAGTGGAGCCACCTGGCGCTCGGCCTGCGCTTCCGCGCCGCGGCCATGGGCGTACCGTTCCTCCCCTCGCTCACCATGCTCGGCTCCGACCTCGTCGGCGTCGGGGGCATGAAGACCGTCGTCGACCCCTACACGGGCGAGTCGCTGGCGGC
>DASUPA010000263.1:0-3977 GCA_036276335.1 Candidatus Methylomirabilota bacterium
CAGAACGCGGACAGCTCGTCGTTGGCGAACGGATAGCGGCAGACGATGGGCGGCAGCACCGCCGTCATGTCGAGGTGGCGGTTCAGCGCCTCGAACAGCGCGAAGACGGTGTCCGTGGAGCTCAGGTTGCGGCGCGTGTACGTGGACGCGTCCACGATCAGGTGCCGGCCGACGAAGTCGTCCTTCCGCTCGTTCATGCGCGGTCCTCCAGGATTTCCTGGACGGCGTCGCGCGCGGCGTCCGTCGCGCTGAGCGACGCTTCGATGGTCTGCACCAGGCGCTTCAGGAGCGCGTCGACGTGACGTTCCTTCGCCATAGGGCCTTACGATCTAACATCGCCCGCGTGCGCGCCTCCCCGCCCGGCCCGGGCGAGGGCGCAAAGACGATGCCGTCGACTCTCCGGCGGCCGCGTCACGTCACGCGGCGCGCGCGAGCCCCTCCTCGACGGCGCCGGCGCGGGCGAGCACGCGGCGGAGCCGGAACAGCGCCAGGTCCTTCCTCTTCGCCTCCAGCATGCAGTCGAAGCGCCGCGGCGGCGCGATCGCGAGGAAGGACAGGAAGTCCGCGGCGCGCCGTCGCGTCCCGACGCGGCCGGCTGGCGGCACAAAGCTTGCCCCACTCCGCGGGAACACGCGAGCAGACTCGCGACACTGGAGGAGGACGGCCATGGAAGCCGTGCGGAAATCCGAAGGCAACGTGACGAAAATGATCGAATCCCAGACGGCGCGCATCCCGTCGGGGACGTACCTGTCGTTCGCCCTGCTGTCGATGGTGGGGTCGCTGCTGCTCATGCTGATGGGCCGGCGCAACGAGGCGAACTTCGTCGGTCAGTGGGCGCCGACGATCCTGATCATGGGTCTCTACAACAAGCTCGTGAAGCTGGAAGGCAGCGAATGACCACGCCGCAGTTCGCGCTCGTTCTCGGGATCGTCTACGCGATCGTCGGGCTCGCCGGGTTCCTGCCCGCCGCGCTGACGACTCCGCCGCCCGGCGCGCCGCCGGTGCAGGTGGATTCGGGCTACGGGTACCTGTTCGGCCTCTTCCCGGTGAACATTCTGCACACGCTGGTGCACCTGGCGGTCGGGGTGTGGGGCATCGTCGCGTCCCGGCGCGTGGGCGCCTCGCGTACCTTCGCCGCGTCGGTCGCCGTGATCTTCGGCGTCCTCACGGTGATGGGCCTCATCCCGGGCCTGAACACGACGTTCGGCCTCATCCCCCTGTTCGGCCACGACATCTGGCTCCACGCCCTGACCGCGCTCGCCGCCGCCTACTTCGGCTTCGGCCGGCCGGCCGCCGTCGGCGTCGCGCGGGACGAGCGACGACGCGCGGCGTGAGCACGACCGTCCCGGTCACCGCCGGCGCGCCGGTGGCCGGGACGACCGCGTGCCTCGCGATCCTCGGCAGGGCGACCGTCTGCCGGCCCGACGAGGCCGCCAGGACGGTCGTCGTCGCTCCGCCGGTGGCCTGAGCGCTTCGCCGTCCCCCCGCGCCGGCGCGCCGCCGCCCGACCCAGCCGCCTGTGGCACACTGATAGGGATCGCCTGCGCCGCGGCGCGCTCACGCATGGACACCTCAGAGCTCCTGAAGGAACTCCGCATCGACCGCGACGGCCACCCGCCGCGCGCGCGGCGTCGCTGGGTCGTCGTCGCCGCGGTGGTGGTGGTGCTCGCCGCCGTGGCCGTCTGGCTGGCGGTCGGCCCCCTGGCGCCGCCGACGGTGAGGAGCGCGCTCGTGCGCGCCGGCGCGTCGGGAGCCGCCGGCTCCGTCCTGGACGCCAGCGGGTACGTCACCGCCCGCCGGCAGGCGACCGTGTCGGCCAAGATCACGGGCAAGGTGACGGAGGTGCGGATCGAGGAGGGCATGCGCGTGGAGGAAGGCGCGGTGCTCGCCCGGCTCGACGACACCGAGACGAAGGCGCAGCTCGCGCTGGCGCGCGCCCAGCTCGCCGCGGCGCAGTCCCAGGAGGGCGAGATCCGGGCGCTCCTGCAGCAGGCGGAGCGCGACTACGCGCGCGCCGAGGAGCTCTTCGACCGCCAGCTGGTCAGCGCCCAGTCCATCGACGCGGCGCGCGCCCAGCGCGACACGCTGCGCGCGCGGCTGACCGCCAACGCCGAGCAGGTGCGGGTGGCGCGCGAGTCGGTGACGGTGGCCCAGGTGCAGCTCGCCAACACGGTCATCCGGGCGCCGTTCAGCGGCGTGGTGGTGTCGAAGTCGGCGCAGCCGGGGGAGATGATCTCGCCGATCTCCGCGGGCGGCGGCTTCACGCGCACGGGCATCGGCACCATCGTCGACATGGACTCGCTCGAGGTGCAGGTCGACGTCAACGAGTCCTTCATCAACCGGGTCACCGCCGAGCAGCCGGTCGAGATCACGCTGAACGCCTATCCCGACTGGAAGATCCCCGGCGCCGTGATCGCCATCATCCCCACTGCCGACCGCAGCAAGGCCACGGTGAAGGTCCGGATCGCGATCCACTCGAAGGACTCGCGCATCGTCCCCGACATGGGCGTGCGGGTGGCCTTCCTCGAGTCCCGCCCGGCCGCGGCCGAGCGCGCGGCGCCGGCCATGCTGGTCCCCGTCGAGGCCGTGCGCGGCGAGGGCGCGGACGCCGTCGTCTTCGTGGTCGCCGACGGGAAGGTCGCCGCCCGCCCGGTCACCCTCGGCAAGACCACCGGCGCCGACCGCGAGGTGCTGAGCGGCGTCACCGCCGGCGAGCGCGTCGTCGTCTCGCCCCCGCCCTCGCTCGCCGACGGCGACCGCGTCACGCTCACCGACGCGACGCGGTGAGATGAGCGCGCTGATCGAGATCCGCGGCGTCACCAAGACGTACCGGCGCGGCCGCGAGAGCATCGAGGTCCTGCACGGCATCGACCTCGACATCGAGCGGGCCGACTTCGTGGCCCTCATGGGGCCGTCGGGCTCGGGCAAGACGACGCTCCTGAACCTCATCGGCGGCCTCGACACGCCGACGGCCGGGACGATCACCGTCGACGGCCGGCGCATCGACAACCTGTCCGGCGGCGAGCTCGCGCGCTGGCGCGCCGCCCACGTCGGGTTCGTGTTCCAGTTCTACAACCTCCTGCCCGTGCTCTCGGCGCAGCGCAACGTCGAGCTGCCGCTGCTGCTCACCTCGCTGAGCGCCGCGGAGCGGCGCCGCCGCGCGGAGATCGCCCTCACCCTCGTCGGGCTGCGCGACCGCGCGCGTCACAAGCCGAAGGAGCTGTCGGGCGGCCAGGAGCAGCGCGTGGCCATCGCGCGCGCCATCGTCTCCGACCCCACGCTGCTCGTGTGCGACGAGCCCACGGGAGACCTCGACCGGGCCACCGCCCACGAGATCATGCTGCTCCTGCAGCTGCTCAACCGGCAGCACGGCAAGACGATCGTGATGGTGACGCACGACCCGAAGGCGGCCGAGTACGCGCAGCACAGCCTGCACCTCGACAAGGGCACGCTGGCGCCGGCCGACGGGCTCGCCCGATGATCCACCTCGTCTGGGCGCAGCTCTTCCGGAGGAAGACGCGCACGGTGCTGACGCTGCTGTCGGTGATCGTGGCCTTCCTGCTCTTCGGCCTGCTCCAGGCGGTGCAGGTGGCGTTCGAGTCGGGCGCCGACACCGCGGACGCGGGCCGGCTGCTGACGACCGCGCGCTACTCCATCATCGAGCCGCTGCCGATGGCCCACGCGCGCGCGATCGAGCGGGTGCCCGGCGTCGTCGCTGTCGCCTTCGCCGACTGGTTCGGCGCCCGGTACCAGAACGAGAGCAACGCGTTCCCGGTCTTCGCCGTCGATCCCGCCCGCTACCTGGACATGTACCCCGAGTTCACGGTCACGCCGGCCCATCGCGCGGCATTCGTCAAGACGCGCACGGGCGCCATCGCGGGCCGGCGCCTGGTCGAGCGCTACGGCTGGAGGGTCGGCCAGAAGCTGCCGATCGCCTCCGAGATCCACGCCAAGACGGACGGCTCGCTGAACTGGGA
>DASUPA010000264.1:0-12636 GCA_036276335.1 Candidatus Methylomirabilota bacterium
AAGCGCTTCACCGTCGCCTCGGCCTCGCCCGTGTCGGATTCCACCATGGCCACCACGATCTCGTTCGGCTGGGCGCTGTCCTGACGCCGCACCAGGACGAGGTCGCCGTCGCAGATGTGCGCCTCGATCATGCTGTCGCCGCGCACGCGCAGCGCGAACACGTCCTCACCGCGGCCGGGCAGCGACGCGGGGGCGATGTGCAGCTCCCCCTCCCGGTTCTCCGCGGCGAGCAGCGGCTGCCCGGCCGCGACCCGGCCGAGAATGGGCACCGCGGCGTGCGAGCGCGGCGCACCGCCCTCCAGCGGCAGGAGCGAGCGCGCGGTTCGCCCGGCCGTGGCGCGGCGCTGCAGCATGCCCTTGCGCTCGAGGGCGCGGAGGTGGTCGAACGCGGCACGCGGCGTGACCTTGAACCGGTCGCCGATCTCGCGGACGGTGGGAGGCAGACCGTGCTTGGCGATGAATCCCCGGATGAAGCCGAGCACCTCGCGCTGCTTGCCGGTCAGCTCCCGCATGGCTACCTCCTGCGCGCAACCATACTCAACGGGTGTTGAGGCCGTCAACGAAAAAAAGAGGGCCGGCTCAGGCGGGCTCCCACGGCTCGCACACCGGACAGGTCGAGAGCCCGGCGACCCTCGCCTCGCTCACCGTCTTCATGTAGACGCGCTCGGGCTCCGGGATCCGCCGGACCCACGTGCAGTCGCGGCGGTGAAAGATGCGCGAGCCGCGCTGCGCGCAGAAGGGCTCGCCGTGCTCCTCGGCCACCGCGACGGCCGACGGGTCCTCGGCCACCACCGCCTCGGTCTCCGACGGCAGCGCGGCGGACGCCGGCTCCGCCACCGTCGCCGTCTCCGCGA
This sequence comes from Candidatus Methylomirabilota bacterium, assembly GCA_036276335.1. Lineage (GTDB taxonomy): Bacteria > Methylomirabilota > Methylomirabilia > Rokubacteriales > CSP1-6 > AR12. The sequence goes on from DASUPA010000264.1 coordinate 855, forward strand.
CGGGCGACGGATCGATGTCGTTGATGTGGAGGTTGGTCTCGACCGTGGAGCGGAACTCGTCGCTGGCCCGCCGGAACTCGCGCATCGCGCGTCCCACCATGCGACCGAGCTCCGGCAGCTTCGACGGGCCGAAGACCAGGAGGGCGAGGACGCCGATGACGAGCATCTCCTGGAGGCCGATGTCGAACATGCGGCTAGAGTAACACGCAGGAACGAGGCCGATCGGCGTGCCCGAAGAGGCGAATGTTTTTCCGTGCGCGTCACGGCAGTGGCGGAGCACCGGCGCCGGCGCGCGCCGTCACGACGGCCACTTGCGGCCCCGCCGGCGGGCGGGGCCCGAGAGTTGCTCCCTCCCGGTCCGCGACGGAGGCGCCCGGTGATCTTTCGCGTGCTGCTCTACCTGCTGCTGATGCTCGGGCTCGCGGTACGCGAGCGCGTCGTCCGCGCTCGCTAGGAGGCGATGACCTCCTTCGACTTCTCGGGCTCGGTGTCCTGACTCACGAGGCCGCACTGCACGATCTTGTAGAGCAGCGCCTTATAGCTGATCTGCAGCAGCCGCGCGGCCTTCGCGCGATTCCAGTGCACCCGATCCAGCACTTCCTTGATGGCCACGCGCTCGGCCTCGCGGGCCGCCTGGCGCGCGATGTCCTTGAGGCTGATGGGCGCGTCGGGGTTCGCGGCGGGGGTGAGCACCGGACCCGCCATGCCGGCCGGGCGGACGCCGCGGCTCAGGTTGCCGACGATCTCCACGTGCACGGGCCGCGCGGTCCCGAGGACGACGACACGCTTGACGGCGTTCTCGAGTTCGCGGATGTTGCCGGGCCAGTGATACTCGACGAAGGCGCGCATCGTCTCGGGCGGGATGTCGACGGCGCGGCCGTACTGGACGTTGAACTTCTTCAGGAAGAAGTCGACCAGCGGCGCGATCTCGTCCCGGCGCTCGCGCAGCGGTGGGATGCGGATCTCGATGACGTTGAGCCGGTAGTAGAGGTCCTCGCGAAACTGGTGCGCGCGCATGGACGCTTCGAGGTCACGGTTGGTGGCGGCGATGAGCCGCACGTCGGTGTCGATGATCTTCTCGCCGCCGACGCGCGAGAACTCCCCGTCCTGCAGGACGTGCAGGAGCTTGGCCTGCAGCCGGAGCGGCATCTCGCCGATCTCGTCCAGGAGGAGGGTGCCCTGATGCGCGGCCTCGAACTTGCCGGGCTTCTGCCGGTACGCGCCCGTGAACGCGCCCTTCTCGTGGCCGAACAGCTCGGACTCGAGGAGCTCGCCGGGGAGCGCGGCGCAGTTGACCTTCAGGAACTGCTTGCCGGCGCGCGGGGAGGCCTTGTGAATCGCGCGGGCCACGACCTCCTTGCCGACACCGCTCTCGCCGCGGAGCAGGACGGTCGTGTTCGTGCTCGCCACCTTCGAAATCAGATCGCGAATCGGCTGCATCTTGCTGCTGGTGCAAAGATTCATCAAAGGCTCGCTCATCGAGGGCTCTCCTCATGGGCCTGTGTGCACAACTCGTCCAAGCTGCCGTGCATCGAAATGCACTCGATGTGCCAATCGTTTACCCACTCTACATTCCAGCGATTACAAGGACTTGACACAGCATCAGGAGCCTCGCTACCCCACGACTTTGTAGCTCTTACAGACACATCGCTGAAGAACTTACAACGGAGGGAAAAATGGACATCATGATCGTGGACGACGAGCCGCAAGTGGCCGAGGTGCTTGCCGCTTCGCTGGAGCGCCAGGGCCATCGCACGACCGTCGTGCACTCCGGCCGTGAGGCGCTCGACCGGATCAAGGGAGGCGCGTTCGACGCCATGTTCCTGGACGTCTCGATGCCCGGGATGAACGGCCTCGACGTCATGGCCGAGGTCCGGCGCATGCGGCCCACGCTCGCGGTCGTCGTCATCACGGGCCACGCGACGGCCGACGAGATCGAGGACGTGAAGAAGATGGGCGCCGTCGACGTGATCCAGAAGCCGTCCGCGCTCACCCACTATCACCAGGCGATCGAGCGGCTGCACGCGCACGCCGACAAGAGGCCCTTCCCGCGGCTCGGAGACGTGTGATATGCGTGGGCGCGTGATGACGCCCCTCCTGCGCGTCGCCGCGGTGGCCGCCCTGTCGCTGTGGCCGGCGCTGGCGGTCGCGCAGCCCATTCCGATCGCGCCCTACCTGGGCACGGCGCGCCCGGACGACCCCCAGGCGCTCCAGATGCCGCGGCGCGCGCCGCTGACCGTGCTGCCGAGCATCACCGTGAGCGAGGAGTTCAACGACAACGTCCTCCTCTCGAACCGCGACCGGCGCTGGGACTTCATCACCGGGATCACGCCGGCCATCAACGTCATCCTCGAATCCACGACCTACCGGCTGGCCGCCGGCTACAACTTCACGGCCGAGATGTACGCGCGCGAGCCCGACCGGAACGCCGTCTTCCACCGCCAGAACTTCGACCTCGACACGACGTGGCGGCCGACCGAGCAGCTGACCCTCACCCTCACCGACGCCCTGTCCTTCAGCACGGACACCAACCTCATCGCGGCCGAAGGCGTCGCCACCGGACGCGACGACGCGTGGTCCAACGCCCTCGGCGGGGGCGCGGCCTACGTCATCGACCCCTTCACCACCGTCCGCGCCGGCGCCTCCTACACCGTCCTGCGATTCGACTCCGACGACCTGCAGGATTCCGACGCCTACCGCGCGAACGTGTGGCTCGACCGGGCGCTCTCGCGCTTCCTCACCGGGACCGTCGGCTACGAGGTCGCGTACTTCGACATCGACGACGAGCCCGAGACGTGGACGCACACGCCGCGGGTCGGCCTCTCGTACCGCCTGACGGAGACCATCACGCTCGCCGCCAACGGCGGACCGACCTTCGAGCTGCGCGACGGCGAGGACGATCGCGTGACCCCGGCCGTCACCGCGACATACGCGCAGCGCATGCGCTTCGGCGCCATCGGCGCCAGCTTCGACCGCCGCGTCTCCACGGCCGGCGGCCTCGGCGGCACCGCCGACAACACGAGCTTCGGGGTGCGGGTGGACGTGACCACGCTCCTGCGCGGTCTCACGCTGTCCTTCGCGCCCCGCTACTCGATGCTCGAGTCGGAGGACGAGCGGATCGACCTGCGATCCATCACGATCCCGCTCACCGCGACCTATCGGCTCACCGCCTGGCTGGCCGCCGTCGCGAGTTATCAGTTTTACCAGCAGCGCACGGACTCGGTCGCCCGCAGGCGCAGTGGGGACCTGGTCGCCGAGGACGCCGATCAGAACCGGGTCTTCGTCGGCCTCCAGTTCGGGTATCCCCTCACCTTCGACGACCCCTTCGTCCGCCCGTAGCGGCTGCAGCGCTTTACTCACGGTCGCTGCACCGGCTTTCTGAGAATGCGCGCGCGCTGATCCGGCCGCCGCCGGCACGGCGGCGCGGATGCGCCGCCGCTGCGGGGAAAATGCACAGGACAGCAGCCGTCTGCGCATCGTTGCAAGGTTTGGCACTGACCTTGCCCTGACATGTTGCAGCCGGCCAGCGCCGGCGAACCGCATGTCCCTGGCGCAACGTCTCGCATGGCTCGATGGAATTTCTACCCTCGCGGTGCTCGCGACGGCCATGGCGATCGCCTCGCCCGCCGCCGATCCGCAGGCCAGCCCCTGGCTGCTCGGCGCCAAGGCGGTGATCGTGGCCGCCATCTGCATCGGCGCCTTCTACTACAACGACCTCTACAACTTCGAGGTGCCCCACGACCTGACCCAGGTGTTCGGGCGCCTGTGCCGCGCCCTCGGGCTGAGCGCGCTGGCGCTCGCCGCCGTCTACCTGCTCTTTCCGGCGACGATCCTCGGCGGCAACCTCGCGCCGTACGCGCTGCTGGTGACCCTGCTCACCGTGCTGCTCCTGCGCGCCACCGTCTATGCGCTGGCCAAGCGGGCGCCGTTCTCGGAGCGGGTCGTCATCATGGGCGGCGGGCGGCTCGCCGCCGAGCTCGCCGATCACATCACGACGCGGCCCGACCTGGCCATGCGGGTCATCGGCAACCTGGCGCCGGACGACGAGGTGCCGGCGACGTCGCGACTCGGCGGGTACGGCGACGTCTCGGACGTCGTGTGGCGGCACCGCCCCGACCGCATCATCGTGGCCATGCCGGACCGGCGCGGCAACCTGCCCGTCAGCGCGCTGCTCGCCTGCCGGTTCCGCGGCATCCACGTCGAGGAAGGCACGCAGGCGTTCGAGCGATTCACGCGCCGCCTCGCCGTGGAGTCGCTCACGCCCAGCGCGCTCGTGTTCGGCGACGGCTTCCGCGTCTCGCGGGCGCAGCTGGCGGCCAAGCGCGTCATGTCGGTCGTGATCGCGCTGACGGCGCTGCTCTTCGCGGCCCCGTTCATGGCGCTCATCGCCGTCGCCGTCAAGCTGGAGTCGCGCGGCCCCGTCTTCTTCGTGCAGGAGCGGGTCGGCCTCCGCGGGCGCACGTTCCGGCTGATCAAGTTCCGGACGATGCGGCCGCTCGAGAAGGACGCCGACGGTATCTGGGAGCGCGACAACGCCAGCCGCGTGACGCGCCTCGGCGCCGTGCTCCGGCGCTACCGCCTCGACGAGCTGCCGCAGTGCCTGAACATCCTCCGCGGCGACATGAGCCTCGTGGGCCCGCGGCCGGAGATGGCCGGCAACGTCGCGACGTTCTCGGCGGTGATTCCCTTCTACAACCTCCGCCACGAAGTCCGTCCCGGCCTGACGGGGTGGGCGCAGGTGCGGGCGGGATACTCGATGAGCACCGAGGAGGTCACGCGCAAGCTCTGCTACGACCTCTACTACATCAAGCACCTGTCGCTTCGCTTCGACCTCCGGATCCTGTTCGACACCGTGAAGTTCGTGCTCTCCGGAAAGCGACCCGGATGACACCCGTCAAACCTTTTCCCCGATCGGGCATGTGGCCGCCCAGAGTGTGGCCGCGACACGTGACGAGTGCTGCGCGCGCGCGGCACGCGCGGGCCAAATCCGCGGAAAACGGGTCCGGCACGCCTCTTGCGATGACACATCTCGCTCGATGGAAGAAAGAATCCCGATGAAGGCCTCCAGCTTCGACGCCGCCTCGCCGTACGCCACGCCCCTCGCCGGTCGGCAGGTCCTCGTCGTCGAGAGCGACCCGGACCAGCGGCGCCGGGTGGTCGCGCAGCTCACGTCGTGGGGCTACACGCCGCTCACCGCCTCGACCGCCGAGGAGGCGCTGGAGCTGATCGCCCGCTCGAGCCGCCTGGCGTTCTCGGTGGTCGCCATCCGGCTCCCCGGCATGTCGGGCATCGAGCTGCTGCGCCGGGCCCAGGAGCTGACGACCTCGGGCCCGGTGATCATGGTGGCCGACAACGGGCACTCCTCGCAGATCGTCGAGGCGATCCAGGCGGGGGCCGACGACTTCCTTCGCCGCCCCTACACGGCGGAGGACCTCGAGACGGTCATCCGCAGCGTGGCCGGCCGGCCGCGCCGCGACGCCGCGGCGCCGGCCGCGGCCGCCGCCGACGACAACGGCGACCGCCTGCAGCGGGAGCTCGGGCTCCTGACGAGCCAGCAGATGCGCGACATCCAGGCCGTCATCGAGCAGGCCGCGCGGGCGGACGTCACCGTGCTCATCTGCGGCGAGACGGGCGTGGGCAAGGAGCTGGTGGCGCGCGCCATCCACGCCCACTCGCCGCGACGGCGCGCCGCCTTCATCAAGGTCAACTGCGCGGCCATGCCGCGCGAGCTGCTGGAGTCGGAGCTCTTCGGGCACGAGCGCGGCGCCTTCACCGGCGCCCACCAGCGCAAGCCCGGCCGCTTCGAGCTCGCCGACGGCGGCACCATCTTCCTGGACGAGATCGGCGAGCTGCACCCGGCGCTGCAGGCCAAGCTGCTGCACGTGCTGCAGGACGGCGAGTTCTCGCGCGTGGGCGGCCGCCACAACATTCGCGTGGACGTCCGCGTGATCTGCGCCACCAACCGCGACCTCGCCCGCGAGGTGGCCGCCAGCCGGTTCCGCGAGGACCTCTTCTACCGCCTCAACGTCATCAACGTCTTCGTGCCTCCCCTGCGCGAGCGGCGCGAGGAGATCCCGGCCCTGGTCGGCTACTTCGTGCATCGCTACTCGCGGCTCTTCAACTTCCCCGAGCGCGACGTGACGCCGGAGACGCTGCAGGCGTTCATGCAGTACCACTGGCCGGGGAACATCCGGGAGCTGGAGAACTTCATCAAGCGGATGATCGTGCTCCAGGACTTCACGCTGCCGCGCTCGCTGCTGGCGCCCGCCGTGGCGGCCGCGCCGGCGCCGGCCGCGGCGCTCGAGCCCTTCGCCGCCACCAAGGGCCTCTCGCTCAAGGAGATCTCCCGCCGCGCCGTGCTGGAGGCCGAGCGCGAGGTCATCTGCCGGGCGCTGGAGCAGTGCCGGTGGAACCGGGTCAAGACGGCCAAGATGCTCAAGATCAGCTACCGGGCGCTGCTCTACAAGATCAAGGACATGGGACTCAAGCAGGATTCGGCCGCCGGATGAGCGGCGGTGCAGGAGGACGATCCATGACATCCAAGCCGTTCGTCATCGCGCTCGCGCTCGTGGCCGGAGCCGGCGTCGCCGCCCACGCCCAGCAGGCGTCGCCCGTCAGCACCACGCCGGGCTCGCCGGTGCCGGCGAGCGCCCCGCCCGCCATCACGGACTACGTGATCGGCCCGGAGGACCTGCTGCAGATCACCGTCTGGAAGAACGAGTCGCTCTCGCGCGAGCTGGCGGTGCGCCCGGACGGCAAGATCTCCATGCCCCTCCTGCACGACATCCAGGCGGCCGGCCTGACGCCGATGCAGCTCCAGGAGAAGCTCTCCACCGCCCTCGGCGAGTTCATGCCGAACCCCGAGGTCGCGGTGACGGTGACCGACGTGCGCAGCTATCGCATCTCCGTGCTCGGCGAGGTGGTGAAGCCCGGCGTGCTGCAGCTCAAGAGCGACACGACGGTGCTGGAGGCGATCGCGCTGGCCGGCGGCTTCCGCGACTTCGCCTCGCCCAGCAAGATCGTCATCCTCCGCAAGAACGGGGACGGCCAGACGCACAAGATCCCGTTCAACTACAACCGCGTGGTCAAGGACAACCGGGCCGAGGGCAACGTCACGCTGAAGTCGGGCGACGTGGTCGTCGTCCCCTGAGCCGGAAGGACACAACGCCATGCCGACACCGCCGACCGCATACGACGACTCCGCGAAAGGTCCCGGACTCGCGGGTCTGCTCGAGATCGCCCGCCGCCGCCGGGTGCTGGCCGTGCTGCCGTTCCTCTTCGTCCTCACGGCAGCGGCGTCGCTGGCGATCTTCCTGCCGAGCCTCTGGACCTCGAAGGCGCTCGTCCTCGTCAACCGCCAGGAGATCCCCGAGCGCTACGTCACCCCCACCGTGCAGGCCGACATCGAGGCGCGGCTGCTCACCCTGACCCAGGACATCCTGACCGCCGAGCGCCTGACGAAGATCGCCCAGGAGCACGGCCTCTACGACAGCCGGAGCGGCACCCAGTCCCCCGACGAGATCGTCGAGCGCATGCGCGGCGACATCCGGCTGCAGATCGTCGAGGACAAGGATTCGCGGACCCCGCGCGAGCGCTCGGCGCTCTTCAGCATCGCCTACACGGCGCCCGACCCCGCGGTGGCGGCCCGGGTGACCAACACCCTCGCGTCCCTCTACATCGCCGAGAACGGGCGCCTGCGCGAGGAGCAGGCGGCCGGCACCTCCGCGTTTCTCGAGGCGCAGCTGGCCGAGCTCCGCGCCCGGCTCCAGGCGCAGGAGCGGCGGATCACCGAGTACAAGGAGAAGCACCTCGGCGAGCTGCCCGAGCAGAAGGAGGTCAACCTCCGCACCCTGGAGCGGCTGCAGGCCGCGCTGCAGCTCGCGCACGACAACAACCGCCGCGCCAACGAGCGGCGGCAGCTCCTCACCAACAGCCTCGGCGAGCTCGACATGAACTCCGGCGTGACGGCCGCCGGCCCCAGCGTCACCCCCGCCGACGCCGCGGCGGCCCGGCTCAACCTGCTCCGCCAGGAGCTGGCCGTCATGCAGACCCGGTTCCACGACCGCTACCCCGACGTCGTCCACATGAAGGAGCAGATCCGGATCCTCGAGGCGAAGCTCGAGGCGGAGAAGCGGCAGCAGGCCGCCGCCGCCGGGACAGCCGCCGGCGCCAGGAAGCCCGGCCGCGAGCTGCGCGTCGTGCCGGCCAGCCCGTACATCCAGAGCCTGATGAGCCAGCTGGACCAGGCGCAGGTCGAGGCGAAGGCGAGCGCCGAGGAGATGGCGGCCATCAACCGGCAGATCGCCATCTACCAGAAGCGCCTGGAGAACACGCCGAAGCGCGAGCAGGAGCTGGCCCTCATCACCCGCGACTACGAGACGACACGCGAGCTGCACGCGAGCCTGCTGGCCAAGCGCGGGGAGGCGGCGATGGCCGCCGACCTCGAGCAGCGCCAGAAGGGCGAGACGTTCCGCGTGATCGAGGCGGCGGGCATGCCCGACCGGCCGACGGGGCCCAATCGCTTCCGCCTGCTCCTCGTGGGCCTGGCGCTGGCGCTCGGGGCCAGCGGCGTGGCCGTCGTGCTCGCCGAGCAGGTGGACACCTCCTTCCGGCGGGTGGACGAGGTGCGGGCGACGGCCCCCATCCCGGTGCTGTCGGCCATCCCGCGCATCACCACGGAGCAGGACCGCACCCGGCAGCACCGGCAGCGGCGCTGGGCGACGGCGGCCGTCGCCGTGGGCCTCTGCCTGGTGGCCGGCACCTCCTTCCTCGTCGCGCACAACAACCAGTCGCTCGTGTCGATGCTGACCCCGACCTCGCCGACGGCGGCCGGGAGGTAACGTCATGTACCTGAGCTTCTACGGCCTGCGGGAAGCGCCGTTCGCGCCGACGCCGGACCCCAAGTTCCTCTTCCAGTCCGCCCGGCACCGCGAGGCGCTGGCCCAGCTCATCTACGGCGTGCGCGAGCGCAAGGGCTTCATCGTCCTCACCGGCGAGATCGGCACCGGCAAGACGACGCTGCTCCGCACCCTGCTGGAGCGCCTCACCGCCGACACGCCGGTCGCCTACGTCCACAACTCGGCGCTCAACATCGAGGGCCTCCTCGAGTACGTCCTCCAGGACTGGGGCGTGAAGTCAACGGCGGCCAGCCACGCCCAGCGCCTCTTCGAGCTGAACGAGTTCCTCATCAGCCAGCACGAGAAGGGCGCCAGCCCCGTGCTCGTCATCGACGAGGCCCAGAACCTCTCGCCGGAGACGCTGGAAGCCGTGCGCATGCTCTCCAACTTCGAGACGACGAGCCAGAAGCTGATGCAGATCCTGCTGGTCGGCCAGCCGGAGCTGCGCGCGAAGCTCGACCTGCCGGAGCTGCGGCAGCTCAAGCAGCGCATCGGGCTGCGCTGTCACATCGCGCCGCTGTCGCCGGAGGAGACGCGGCTGTACATCCGGCACCGCCTGCGCATCGCCGGCGCCACCGACGCCGGCATCTTCACCGACGGCGCCATCCAGAAGATCGCCGACTACAGCCGCGGCACGCCGCGCGTCATCAACATCGTCTGCGACCACTGCCTGCTCTCCGGGTTCGCGGACAGCAAGAAGCGCATCGACGCCGGCACCGTCCAGGAGGCCGTCGAGTACCTCGAGGAGGGCGAGCGCAGCGAGTGGAAGCGGCGCCGCCACATGAGCCTCGTCCCGAGTCGCGGCGCCGTGTGGGCCGCGCGCAGCGGCGTGGCCGTGCTGGTCGTGGTGCTCATCGCCCTGCTGGCGTTCGCGGCGAATTCGCTCGGGTGGATCGGGACCTTTCCCGGCGGCCCGCGATAGGAGGACAGCCCGTGAGCAAGTTCTTCAAGGCCCTCGAGAAGGTCGACCAGGAGCGCGAGCCCGCCACGCCGGCGGCAACCGCGTCGCCGCCCGTGGAGGCGGCCGCGCCCGTGGCCGGGCCGGTCGCGGCGGCACCGCCGCCGGCCGCGGCGCCCGCCCCGACGCTGCCGCCGATCATCAATCCGCCGATCATCAATCCGCCGACCATCAATCCGCCGGCCCCGCCGCGCGCGGAGGCGCCGGCGGCGCCCGCCCCGACGTACGGCGCGCCGATCGCCCGCGAGAACGGCGCCCCCTTCGGCCGGAAGGGGTTCGCCTGGCAGATGGAGCCCGACGGCGACGCCGAGCCCGGGCAGGTCGACGACCACCTGGTGAGCGTGCTGGAGCCCACCAGCCTCGCCGCCGAGCAGTACCGCGCCGTGCGGCTCGCCATCGAGACGTTCCGCCACGAGCGCGGCACGCGGACGGTGGCGATCACCAGCCCCGGGCGCGGCGACGGCCGCACGATCACCGCCATCAACCTCGCAGGCGCCCTCGCCCAGGCGCCCGACGCCCGCGTCGTTCTGGTGGAGGCGGATCTGCGTCATCCCGCCGTGGCGCGCGCGCTCGGCATGCCGCCCGGCCGCGGGCTCTCCAGCTATCTCCTCGACGCCTCGATCGCTCCCGAGGTCGTGGTCACCCGGCCCGCCAACGTGGCCTTCGCGGTGGTGACCGCGGGCGCCGCCTCGTCGATGCCCTACGAGCTGCTGAAGTCGCCGCGCCTGGCCGCGCTGCTGGCCGCCCTGCGCGAGCGCTTCGACTACGTGGTGCTCGACACGCCGCCGGCGCTGCCCTATCCGGACGTCGGCATCCTGCGCGACCTCGTCGACGGCTTCGTCGTCGTCGTCCGCGCCAATCGCACGCCGCGCGAGATGCTCCGCGACTGCACGAGCGTGATCGGCCGCCAGCGGGGCCTCGGCCTCATCTTCAACGACGACGAGCGCCAGACCATCCCGAGCTTCAGCGACGAGCGCGAGCCCGGCTGGCGGCGCCTGGTTCCCCGGCCGCTCGGGAGCGCGCGCGTTGCCTGAGGCGCCGCCCCTCGTCAACGCGCTGACCGTCGACGTCGAGGAGTACTACCACGGGGTCGAGTTCACCCAGGCCCTCGGCGTCGACGGCATCCAGCGCCTGCCCAGCCGCGTGGTGGCGCAGACCGAGCGGCTGCTCGACGTGCTCGACGCTCACGGTGCGCGGGGCACGTTCTTCACGCTCGGGCTGGTCGCGCAGCGGTATCCGCGCCTCGTCCGCGAGATCGCCGGGCGCGGGCACGAGGTCGCCTCCCACGGCTGGGACCACCGCCTGGTCTGGGAGCTCGGCGCCGCCGCCTTCCGCGCCGACGTGCGGCGCGCCAAGCACGCCGTCGAGCAGGCGGCCGGCGCCGTCGTCCGCGGCTACCGCGCGCCGAACTACTCGATCCGCCCCGACACCCCGTGGGCCTTCGCCATCCTCGCGGAGGAGGGGTTCGTCTACGACTCCTCCATCTATCCGGTCGTCCACGATCGCTATGGATTTCCCGACGCGCCGCGCTTCGCGCACCGTGGGCCCGGCGGCAGCGACCTCGACCTGTGGGAGGTGCCGGTCGGCACCGCCCGCTTCGCCCGGACCAACCTGCCGATCGGCGGCGGCTTCTTCCGGCTGTTTCCCCTCGCCTGCACCCGCGCCGCCGTCGCGAGCGTCAACCGAGCCGAGCGCCAGCCGGCCGTGCTCTACGTGCATCCCTGGGAGCTCGATCCGGACCAGCCGCGGCCGCGGATGTCCTGGGCGCAGCGATTCCGCCACTACACCGGCCTCCGGACCGCCGAGCGCAAGCTCCGCGCGCTGCTCACCGAGTTTCGCTTCGCGGCCATCGAGACGGTCTTCGACCAGGTCCGGCCGGCCCGGCGCGCCGCCGCCCGTGCGTCGTAGGAGGGCGCGATGCGGATCC
>DASUPA010000265.1:0-24896 GCA_036276335.1 Candidatus Methylomirabilota bacterium
CAACACCCGGGTGTCACGGTTGTGGAACAACCGTCACAAGCGTGACGTCGTCGAGACACTGCACGTTCAGTTCGGGTTCGATCGCTGGGATCTGAGCGACGGGGCCCAGACCGCGCTGCTGCAGATCACGAGGGATCTCAAGGAGAACCCCCTGCTGACCGTCGACCTCGAGGGGTACACGGACCAGACGGGGCCGCACGCGTACAACGTGATCCTCAGCCAGCGCCGCGTCGAATCGGTGCGCCGGTTCCTCATCGGCAACGGCGCCGACCTGTCGCGCATCTACTCGGTGGGCCTCGGTGCGCTCAACGGCAAGGAGGAGCGCCCGGCCCTCAAGCGCCGCGTCACCGTCCGCGTGATGGTGAACGCGACCGACTGATCGATCCGGCGCCCGGCGCCCGAAACGTCGAGAGCGCCCCGGGACATCCCGGGGCGCTCTCGCGTGTCGGCTGGCTCGCGACGGGCTCAGGCGGCGTAGGGCGCGATCATCACGACCAGCATCGCCCACGTCTCGGCCCACGCGAAGAGCTGGGCGTGGCGGACCAGCACCGCACGACCTTCCATCCGGACCGCGGCCACGAGGGGATCGCCGGAGCCGAGGAGGCCACGCCACGCCGCGAGCCACGCGAGCACCTCGCGGGGAGAGCGCCACGCGGGCAGGCAGAGCTCGCGCCACCGATTGGGGTGACGCTCCCGGACCCGTCGCACGAGCCGGGTGACCAGCAGGGCGGCGTGCCCGAGGTTCACGAGGGCCACCAGCACCACCAGGAGCGTCGTGATCCGGATGATTGCGTCTACCATGCCCCGGGGTGAACGCAATCCCGGTACCACACCCAGCCTGACTGGTAACTTATCTATTTACAAGAACAAATAGCCCGTGATCGGCCCGTCGCCGACCGGTTCCTGACCAGGCCCGAGCGGTCGGAAACCGACCGTGGCCCGGTCAGGCGGCGTGCCGCAGCACCACCTCGTAGTCCTTCGGGGCGTGGGAGATCACCGGGTTCCACGCCTCGTGGACCAGCCACTCATAGCCGGTCGGCGTCGTCAGCACCACCCGACCCGGATGGAAGGCCGACGCCGGCTCGACCTGAACCGCCAGCAGCGATTCGCCCTCCAGGGCGCGATTGACGGCGTTCTGGACCTCTGCGCGCACGGTGAGCGCCCGCTCCAGCGCCCGGTCGCGCACCACGCGCCAGGCGAGCAACCCGAACACCACCCCGACGATGAGCGCCGGCACGATCAGCACCTGGATCATGGCGTGTCCTCCCATCCCTGGAGATGGCGCCCCGCGCCGCGAAGATTCCCGGACAAAGGCGGGTACACTAGGCCCCTCGCGGGAGGAGCCATGGACGAGGAGGTCGCCGTCGCGGCCACGCGCGGTGTGGCCCGGGTGTTCGATCTGCATGCGCTGAAGGCCTTCGCGCCCGACCGGCGCGTGCGCAAGATGCTCTTCAAGACGGACCAGCTCTGGTCCGAGATCGCGTGCTACGAGCCCGGGCAGTCCACGGTGATGCACAGCCACCCGAAGGAGGAGGAGGCGATCTTCGTCCTCGAGGGCACCGCCAACATGTCGATCGACGGCGAGGAGGTCGTGGTGCCGGCGGGGGCCATCGTGCAGTTTCCCCGGAACGTGCCGCACGACGTCCGCAATGCGGGCCCGGGCCGCTGCGTGATCATGTTCCTCAAGGTCAACCCGAAGGTGCTCAGGGGCCAGGTCGATGGGTAACGTCGAGCGCTGCGACAAGACGCTGCCGCTGAACGAGATGATGTTCCACGTCCGGCGCGACGCCGGCCTCCGTGCGCGCTGGCTGTCCGACTTCGAGGGCCTCGCCCGCGAGTTCGGCCTGAGCCGCGCCGAGATCGACGCGGTGCAGGCGAGGGACCCGCGGCGGCTCATGGACCTCGGTGTCCATCAGTATTACGTGCCGCAGATGCTCCGGCTGTTCTTCGGCGCCGCCCAGAACTCCAACGCGAGCGCCGCGCTGGAGTGCTACAAGCGCGCCTATCCCGCCGAGACCGCCGAGGCCATGGCGCTGCAGGCGCGGCTCGAGGGGCGATAGCCGTGGCCGAGATCGTCGCCGCGATGGCCATGACGCACTCGCCCGGTCTCACCGGCTGGTTCGACCGCGCGTCGAAGGACCACCAGCAGCTGGCGCTGAACGCCACCGGCGAGATGCGCCGCCGCCTCGAGGCCGCGCGCCCCGACACGCTGGTGATGGTCAGCAACGACCACCTGCTGAACTGGCCGATCAACAACATCCCGGAGTACACGGTCGGCATCGGCGACGAGCACGTCGGGCCCGCCGACTGGTTCGACGAGTGGCTCGGGATGGAGCAGTATCGCGTGCCCGGCGATCCCGGCCTCGCCCGCTTCCTCGTGAACGAATCGGCGCGCCGCGGCCTCGCGCTCGCGTACCTGCGCGAGATGCAGTTCGACGACGGCATCTCCGTGCCGACGCACTACCTGAACCCCGACGCCCGCTTTCGCCTGGTCCCGCTGACGATGAACTGCAACGTGCCGCCGATCCCGACGCCGGCGCGCGCCTACGAGGTCGGCCGCGTGCTCGCCGGCGTGCTGCGCGCCTACCCCGCCCCCTCGCGCATCGCGGTGATCGCCACCGGCGGGCTCTCGCACGAGCCGGGCGGTCCGCGCTACTTCTGGGTGGACGAGGAGTTCGACCGCTGGTTCCTCGACCTCCTCAAGGCGGGCGACCACGACCGGCTGCTGCGCGAGTGCACGCTCGATCGCATGGAGGCCGCCGGCTCCGGCGGCACCGCCGAGCTGCTCGCGTGGATCCTCGTGCTGGCGATGACGCGCGGGCCGGCCGACGTGCTCGCGTACATGCCGGCGATCGCGTGGCGATCGGGCACGGGCATGGTGGTCTGGAACGAGCTCGCCGGGGCGGACGCCCCGTGAGCGGCGCCACGCACCACCTCGACGCGGCGGAGATCCACCAGGAGTGGAACAACGCCGTGCCGCCGCGGCTCACCGTCGATCCCGGCGACACCGTCGTGTTCGACACGCGCGACGCCGCCAACGGCTTCTACACGAAGGCCTCCGTCCACGAGGACGTGATCCGCCGCGGCCCCTTCCGGGGCCACCCGCTCACGGGCCCCGTGCGCGTCCGCGGCGCCCGGCCCGGGGACACGCTGGTCGTCGAGGTCGTCGACGTCCAGCCCGCCCTCGACTGGGGCTGGACGTCGATCCGTCCGGGCCGCGGCCTGCTGCCCGAGGCGGACTTCCCGAGGCCGTTCCTCCAGGTCTGGGACCTCTCGGACAAGCAGCACGCCCGGATGGGGCGCCGCGTGGCGGTGCCGATCGCCCCCTTCGCCGGCGTGATGGGCGTCGCCCTCGACGAGCCCGGCGGCCACAGCACGATGCCGCCACGGCGCGCCGGCGGCAACATGGACATCAAGCAGCTCGTCGCGGGCGCGACCCTCTACCTGCCGGTGCTCGTGGACGGCGCGCTGTTCAGCGTGGGCGACGCGCACGCGGCCCAGGGCGACGGCGAGGTCTGCGTCACCGCCGTGGAGATGGCCGGTCGCGTGACCCTGCGCTTCGACCTGCAGCCGGACCGCCGGCTGCCCGAGCCGCAGTTGCGCACGCCGGAGCCGCCCTCGGCGGCCACGAACCGGGGGCCGCACTACGCGACGACGGCGCACGGCCCCGATCTCTTCGCCTCCGCCCAGCAGGCGGTGCGCTACATGATCGACCACCTGGTCCAGACGCGCGGGCTGTCTCGCGAGCAGGCGTACGTCGTGTGCTCGGTCGCCGCCGATCTCAAGATCAGCGAGATCGTCGACGCGCCGAACTGGATCGTCTCGGCCTTCCTGCCCGACGCGATCTTCGTCGCATGACCGAGCTCGCGCCCCTCCGCGACTGGCTGCGCGCCTGGCAGGCGTGCGTGCAGGCGGTCGACTTCGCGGCGGGCCGGAATCTCTGCGCCGAGGACATCGTGGCCTTCGGCACCGTCGCCCCGTTCGTGACGGGGCTCGACGCGGTGGAGCGCGAGCAGTGGCGCCACGTCTGGCCCGCGATCCGCGACTTCACGGTCGACGTCGACGGCGCGCGCGGCGCGGTGGCCGGCGACCGCGCCTGGATCGCCGCCGTGTGGGACTCGCGCGGCCGACGGCCGGACGGCACGTGGTTCCCCCGCCCCGGGCGCTGCACGATCGCCTTCGAGCGGCGCGGCGGCCGCTGGCTGGCCACGCACACGCATTTTTCCCTCGTGCCCGCACCGGCGGGCACCACTCCGAACCCCACCCGATGACACGGAGGACTGCATGCACGTCGGACTCTGTATCTTCTCCACCGAGTACGCGATCCGCATCGACGAGCTGGCGCGCGAGGCGGAGGCCCGCAACTTCGAGTCGCTGTGGGTCCCCGAGCACACGCACATCCCGACCAGCCGCCGCAGCCCGTTCGCGGGCGGCCAGCCCCTGCCCGAGCAGTACAAGCACACGCTGGATCCCTTCGTCGCGCTGATGGCGGCGGCGGCGGCCACGAAGAAGCTGCGCGTGGGCACCGGGATTTGCCTGATCATCGAGCGCGACACCATCACCACCGCGAAGTCCGTGGCGAGCCTGGACTTGCTGTCGAACGGGCGCTTCGAGCTCGGCCTCGGCGGCGGCTGGAACGCCGAGGAGATGGAGCACCACGGCACGGAGTTCAAGACGCGCTTCAAGAAGCTCGAGGAGCAGGTGCGCGCGCTGAAGGAGATCTGGACGAAGGACGAGGCCGAGTTCCACGGGACGTACGTCAACTTCGATCCGATCTGGTCGTGGCCCAAGCCGGTGCAGAAGCCCCACCCGCCGATCCTGCTCGGCGGCGAGAGCCGCTACACGCTGCAGCGCGTCGTGGATCTCTGCGACGGCTGGTACCCGCGCGGGCGCGCGCCGGAGAAGGTGCTGGCCGGCATGAAGGAGCTGCGCGAGCTCGCCGCGAAGGCCGGGCGCGACATGAAGACGATCTCGGTCTCCGCGTTCGCGACGCCGCCGGACCGCGGCGTGCTCGACCAGTTCGCCGCCGCCGGCGTCACGCGGTCGATCATCCTGCTCCCGCCCGAGCCGCGCGACAAGATCCTGCCGCTGCTCGACCAGTACGCGAAGCTCGTGAAGTGACGCCCTCCGCGCCGGCGTGGGCCCTCGCGTTCCTGCGCGAGGCCCGCGTCGGCCGGCTGGCGACCGCCGACGCCGCCGGCCGCCCGCTCGTCGTCCCCGTCTGCTTCGTCTTCGAGGGCGACGCCTTCTACTCCGCCGTCGACGACAAGCCCAAGCGTACGCGCGACCTTCGCCGCCTGCGCAACCTGGCCGAGAACCCCCACGTCTCGCTCGTGGTCGACGAGTGGGACGAGGACTGGTCGCGGCTGCGCTGGGTGATCGTCGAGGGCACGGCCGACGTGCTCACGCACGGCGCGGAGCTGGCGCGGGCGATCGAGGCGCTCCGCGTCAAGTACGCCCAGTATCGGGCCATGAATCTGCGCGCCGAGGGCGGCGCCGCCGTGCGCGTCCAGCCGCAGCGCATCCTCGCGTGGCGGGCGCGCGACTGATCCCGCCGGGCCGCCGCGGCCCGGTCGATCCACGACGGGTCGCGGTCTAGGGTCCGGCTTCCTCCTGCCAGAGCCCGAGCGCGCGCACGGCCGGCTCGTCGTTGAACGAGAACAGGCAGGCCGGCTCGCCGGCGGCGTTCTCGTGCTCGATCCAGTGCCAGGGGGGCGCGACGAAGGTGTCGCCCGGCTCCCAGGCGAGGTCGGCGTCGCCGATGCGGCTGGCGCCGCGGCCCTCGATGACGTGGAAGACCCGGCCCGCCGTCGAGCGTCCTGCGCGCGCCCGCTCACCCGGCCGGAGCCAGTGCGCCTCGGCGCCCATGGTGGCGAGCGGCGCGGCGCCGGTGGTCGGCGTGACGTAGGCGAGCGTCACCGCCTGATCGGCGGGGCCGCCGGCCGCTTTGGCGGCCAGCGCGCGGCGCACCGTGCGCCACGGCCAGCGGAGCCGCGGATGGCCGCTCGCCGCGTCGCGCGAGCGGCGCGGCACGAGACCCGCCGGCGTGAGCTCGTCCTGGGACGAATCGGTCGTGGTGGTGGGCGGCTGCGCGGGCCGGATCGGCGAGACCCACGAGGCGTCGAACGCGCGCACGAGGGGGATGTCGAGCCCGTCGAGCCACACGACGGGCGCGGAGCCCTCGTGGCCGTGATCGTGCCCGCGCATCGGCGGCGTGATGATGAAGTCGCCGGGCTCCATCGCGCACTTCACGCCGTCGACCGTGGTGAACGCGCCGTCGCCCTCGACGACCAGGCGCAGCGCCGCCGGGGTGTGGTGGTGACTCGGGGCCGTCTCGCCCGGCAGGATCACCTGCAGGCCGGCGTAGAGGGTCGACGTGATCGAGTAGGTCCCCTGGAGCCCGGGATTCTCGAGCACGAGCACGCGGCGCTCCGCCTGCTCCAGGGGAACCAGCCGCGCGGCCTCGTGGAGCAGCGGCCGGATGTCGCGCCACGCCCAGCGGTGCGGCACGGCGGCGGTGACGCGCTCGTGGGGCAGCAGCACGTGCAGCGCCGTCCACAGCGGACCGAGGGACAGCGACTCGAGCGCCTGGGAGTACGTGGCGGGCAGCGTCTGGTCGCGCGTGGGGAACGCCATCGCCGAACCTCCGCGAAGTGCGCGGATGATAGCACGTGCTAGACTTCCGGCCGTCATGCAGTTCGAGGTCGAGGTCTACAAGAACGAGCTCGGGGAGTGGGTGGCGGAGGCGGTCGAGTACAAGGTCACCGCCACGGGCCGGACCGAGGCCGAGGCGCTCGCGCGGATGATGGACGCGCTGAACGCCCACTTCAAGACGAAGCGCTAGCGGCCGCCCCGCCTGCCGAGCCGCGCTCCTGGCGCAGAGGAGGCGACGGGTGGGGCGGTACGTTGCGCTCCGGGACTATGCGGTCATCGGCGACGGCCGGACGGTGGCGCTGGTCGCGCGCGATGGATCGATCGACTGGCTGTGCCTTCCCGACCTGGATTCCTCCAGCGTCTTCGGCGCGGTGCTCGATGCCGATCGCGGGGGGCGATTCGCACTGCAGCCCCGGCAGCCTCACGAGGCGCGTCGCCGCTATCTGCCCGACACGAACGTCCTGGAGACGACGTTCACCACGTCGACCGGAGTGGTCCGCGTCACCGACGCCATGACGCTGCCCGGCGGCGGCCTGGGTCCGTCCCGTGAGGTCGTGCGCCGCATCGACGGACTCGCGGGACGGGTTCCGATGTGCTGGCGCGTCGAGCCGCGATTCGGCTACGGCTCGGCCACGGTGCGCCTCGACACCCGCGGGTCCTACCCGGTGGCGACGAGCGGCAGCGACGCGCTGGCCGTCTGTGCCTGGGACGCGGGCTCGCCGAGGATCGAGGCCGCGAGCATCAACGGCGAGTTCGACGCCCGGGATGGCGCGAGCGGAACCCTCGCGATGATCGCGGCCCGTGCCGAGCCGCTCGTCTTCCCCACCCGCGCGCAGGCCGAGCGGCGTGCCGCCGAGACGGCCGAGTTCTGGCGGGGGTGGGCGGCGCGGACGACCTACACGGGCCCGTGGCGCGAGGCCGTCGTCCGCAGCGTGCTGGCGCTGAAACTGCTCGTGTTCGCGCCGTCGGGCGCCATCGCGGCGGCCGCCACGACATCGCTGCCGGAGCAGATCGGCGGCGGCAGGAACTGGGACTATCGTTACTCCTGGATCCGCGATTCGTCGTTCACGCTGGACGCGCTCCTCCAGCTCGGCTACCAGGAGGAGGCGAAGGCATTCTTCTGGTGGTTCATGCACGCGACCCGGCTGACCTTGCCCCGCTTGCAGGTGTTCTATCGACTCGACGGCGGCCCGCGCGCGCCCGAGCGGACGCTTCCGCTGGACGGGTATCGTGGCTCGCGGCCCGTACGGATCGGCAACGGCGCCGCCGCGCAGCTGCAGCTCGATGCCTACGGCGAGCTGCTCGACGCCGCCTTCGTCTACGTCACGCGGGGGCACCGGCTCGACCGTGATACCGGGCGCGACCTGGCCTCGGTCGCCGACTTCGTCTGCGGGCACTGGCGGGAGCCGGACTCCGGCATCTGGGAAGTCCGGGCGAGTCCCCGGCACCACACCCAATCGAAGGCGATGTGCTGGGTCGCACTCGACCGCGCCATCCAGCTGGCACGCGCGGGATGGCTGCCGGCCACGCACGCCGCGCGGTGGAGCACGGAGGCCGAGGCGATTCGCAGCTTCATCGACGAGCACTGCTGGTCGGAGACGAAGCGCAGCTACGTCTGGTACGCGGGCGGGGAAGAGCTGGACGCCAGTCTCCTGCTGATGGCGATCATGCGCTATGACCGGCCGGATTCGCCGCGGCTGCGGGACACGGTTCACGCGATCCGCCAGGCGCTGGGATCGGGACCGCTGCTCCATCGATATACCGGCGACGACGGCATCACGGGCGGCGAGGGTGCGTTCCTGTGCTGCTCCTTCTGGCTCGCGGAAGCGCTGGCCATCGCCGGCCGGCGCGAGCAGGCCGTCGAGCTGATGGACCAGCTCGTCGGGCTCGCCAACGACGTCGGCCTCTACGCCGAGGAGATCGAGCCGCGGACGCACGAGTTTCTCGGGAACTTCCCGCAGGGGCTCGTCCACCTGGCATTGATCAGCGCCGCGGTCGCGCTCGGGGAACGAATGCCATGAGCGCGTGGGGCGCCCTGTTCGGCGGCTTCGCCGGCACGCTCGTCCTCACGATCATGCTCGCGGCGGGGAGCCAGCTGCGCCTCACGCGGATGGACCTTCCGTTTCTGCTCGGAACGGCGTGGGCCGAGGACCGCGCTCGCGCCCGCGTCGCCGGCTATGCGTTCCACTTCCTGGCGGGGCTGGTCTTCGCCGTCATCTACTACGCGGCGTTCGCGGTGCTCGGGCGCGCCGGCTGGGTGCTCGGGATGCTCTTCGGCCTCGTGCACGCGCTCTTCGCCGGCACCACCCTCGTGAACGTCCTGCTGCCGGCCGTCCACCCGAGAATGGGGACATCGATGAGCGCCGCGAGCTCCTCGCCCCTGCTGGAGCCCCCGGGATTCATGCTCATGAACTACGGCCCGGCGACGCCGGTCATCACGGTCCTGGCTCACCTCGCCTACGGCGCCATCGTCGGCGCCTTCACGGCCGCCACGCCGCGCTGAGGCCGATCGCGCGTATAGTAGTCGGCGTCATGACCGGCGCCCTCGCGGGTCTGCGCGTGATCGACTGCTCGCGGCTCATCGCGGGCGGTGTGCTGGCCACCGTGCTGGCCGACCACGGCGCCGACGTCGTGAAGGTGGAGAACCCGCGCGGGGGCGATCCGCTGCGCACCTGGCTCCGCGAGCGCGGCGAGCTCTGGTGGAAGGTCTACGCGCGCGGCAAGCGCTCCATCACGCTCAACCTCACCGACCCGTGCGGCCAGGCGCTGCTGCGCCGGCTCGCACGCGACGCGGACGTCCTCGTCGAGAACTACGTGCCGGGCACCTTCGAGCGCTGGGGTCTCGGCTGGGACGTGCTGTCGCGCGACAACCCGCGCCTGGTCTTCGCCCGCGTCTCGGGCTGGGGGCAGGACGGTCCGTATCGCGAGCGTCCGGGGTTCGGCACCATGGTCGAGGCGATGAGCGGCTTCGCGCACACCACCGGGGAGCCCGAC
The DNA here is from genome assembly GCA_036276335.1 of Candidatus Methylomirabilota bacterium. Taxonomy (GTDB): domain Bacteria; phylum Methylomirabilota; class Methylomirabilia; order Rokubacteriales; family CSP1-6; genus AR12. Next base: position 9,649 of record DASUPA010000265.1, read on the forward strand.
GGACCGCCCACCCTTCCCTCGTTCCCGATGGCCGACATGGTCGCCGCCCTCGCCGGCTGCGCGGCCGTGCTGGCGGCGCTGCGCCACCGCGACCAGGTCTCGGGGCGCGGCCAGGTCGTCGACATCTCGCTCTACGAGCCGCTGCTCTCCGTGCTGGGGCCCGACGCCGCCGCCCACGCGCTCGACGGGACCGTCCGCGAGCGCCGCGGCAACACCTCCGACAACGCGAGCCCGCGCGGGACGTACCGCACGCGGGACGGCAAGTGGGTCGCGCTGTCCGCCTCCACGCCCGCCTCCGCGAAGGCGCTCTTCACCGCCCTCGGCCTCGGGTCCCTGCTGGAGGACCCGCGCTTCGCGACCAACGACGCGCGCGTCCGCCACGGCGCGCTGGTGGACGCGGCGCTGGCGGAGGCCATCGGCGCGCGGACGCTCGACGACATGCGCGGCCTGTTCGAGTCGAGCGACCTCACCGCGTGTCCCGTCTACGACATCGCCGACATCACCAAGGATCCGCACGTCATCGCGCGGGGTATCCTGCTGGACGTGCCCGATCCGGCCCTCGGCGCCGTCCGCATGACGGCGCCGACGCCGCGCCTGGCCAGGACGCCGGCCTCGGTGCGCTGGGCGGGACCGCCCCTCGGGGCCCACAACGACGAGGTGTACGGCGCGCTCGGGATCCCGGCGGCCGAGCTGGAGCGTCTCAGGCGCGACGGCGTCGTGTGAAAGGAGGCCGAGTGCGATCGATCATCGTGGCGCTCGCGCTGCTGACGCCGTGCACGGCGCTCGCCGCCGACTACGCGGGGCCGCTCATCGACGCCCACGCCCACCTGCCGAGCACGGCGGCGATCGAGGCGTACGTGGCGGCGATGAAGCGGCACGACGTCGGCAAGGTCGTCCTCCTCGGCGTGGGCGGCGTGCAGCCGCAGGACGCGGCGTGGATCGCGGCGGCCGCCGCGGCCCACCCGGACCGGGTGGTGCCGGGCCAGCCCGTGCCGGACCCGACCCGCGGCGACGCGGCGGGCACGCTCGACGTCGAGCTGGCCCGCACGAAGGCGCGCGTGATGGGCGAGGTCCACCTCCGCCAGCCGAGCCGCAAGATCGACCGCAGCCCGACCCACAGCGCCTTCCTCGACATCCTGCAGCTCGGAGCGCAGCGCGGCGTGCCGGTCGTCGTCCACTACGAGCTCACGCCGCCGTCAGCGGCCCGGCTGGAGCAGGCGCTCGCGGCGCGGCCGGAGGCCGTCATCGTGCTCGCGCACGCCGGCGGGGCCCGGCCCGCGCAGCTCGAGCCGATCCTCGCGCGCCACAATAACCTCGTGGTGGACCTGTCCGGCATGCACTTCCAGCGAACGCCCGCGCTCGCCACCGAGACCGGCCCCCTCGACCCGCGGTGGAAGGCGCTCATCGAGAAGATGCCGGACCGGTTCGTCATGGGCATCGACGCGTGGGCGCCGAGGCTGTTCGCGCCGGCGATGCTCGACCGCCTCATGCGGTGGACGCGCCGCGTGCTCGGCCAGCTCCGGCCCGACGTGGCCGAGCGCGTCGCCTGGAAGAACGCCGCCGCCCTCTACCGCATCGACTGACATGAGCGGCGGGCCGTTCGCGGACGCGACCGCCTGGTCGATGCTCGACGCGATCGCCGCGCGCCATCCCTCGCGCGAGGCGCTGGTGTTCGACGGCGAGCGCCTCACCTTCGCCGCGCTCCGCGACCGCGCGCGCGCCTTCGCGGGCGGGCTCGCCGCCCTCGGCCTCGGCAAGGGGGACGCGCTGGCGATCTGGCTGCCGAACCGTCCGCTCTGGTTCGTGGCGCAGTACGCCGCCGCCTCGCTCGGCGTGGTCGTCGTCGCGCTCAACCCGCGCTACCGGGCGCACGAGCTCGCCTACATTCTCGGCCAGTCGGACGCGGCGGCCCTGCTGCTCACCGATCACCTCGGCCCCGTCGACTACTTCGAGACGCTGCACGACGTGCTCCCCGGGCTGCCGGAGGCCGTGCCGGGCGAGCTGCGCAGCGAGACGTTCCCGCGCCTGCGCCACGTGATCGTCGACGCCGACGACCCGTATCCAGGCTGCCACCGCGCCGCCGACCTGCTCGCCGCGGGGCGGGCGACGCCGGCCGCGGTGGGGCCTGACGACGTCTTCACCATCCTCTACACGTCGGGCACGACCTCGTTCCCGAAGGGCGCCCTGATCACGCATCGCAACTGCGTGCCGCACGGCTTCAACACCGGCGCGGCGCTGCGGATGCGGCCCGACGACCGCGTCCTGCACGCGCTGCCGGCGGCGGGGACGTGGGGCGGCGTGAACGTGCCGCTGGCGACCTGGACGCACGGCGCGTGCCTCGTCCTGCTCGACGTGTTCGAGCCGGCCCGGGCGCTCGGCCTCATCGAGCGCGAGCGGTGCACGGTGTGGAACGCCGTCGACAGCATGCTGATCCCCGTCCTCGATCACCCCGCGCTCGCACGCTGCGACCGCCGCTCCCTGCGCACCGGCGGCGTGGCGGTGACCGGCGGCGGCCGCCACGGCCTGTTCGAGGAGGTCGTCGAGCGCCTCATCCCGCTCGCCTACCAGCCGTACGGGATGACCGAGGTGAACGCGATGGCGCTCCTGCACGACCTCGACGAGCCGGCGGCCCTGCGCGCGCTGCCCGGCATCCACCCCGCGCCCGGGCTCGAGGCGCGCGTGGCCGATCCCGAGACGCACGAGGCGTGCCGGCCGGACGAGGAGGGGGAGCTGCAGTTCCGCGGCACGCTGGTGACGCGCGGCTACTACAAGAAGCCGGACGAGACGGCGGCCGCGTTCACGCCGGACGGGTGGTTCCGCAGCGGCGACCTCGGCGTCCGCGACCGCGAAGGGCGCGTCGTCTTCCGCGGGCGCCTCAAGGAGACGCTGCGCATCAGCCACCACATGGTGGCGCCGGGCGAGATCGAGACCTTCCTGCTCGGCCATCCCGACGTGGCCCAGGCGTTCGTCGTCGGGATCCCGGATCCCCTCGCCAACGAGGCGCCGGTCGCCTACGTCATCCGCAAGCCGGGCGCCGGCGTCGGCGAGGACGAGCTGCGCGCATGGTGCCGCGGCAAGATCGCCTCGTTCAAGATTCCCCGGGGCGTGCGCTTCGTCGACGACGTGCCGCGCACCCCGAGCCCGCACGGCGACAAGGTGCAGCGCGTGAAGCTGCGCGAGATGGCCGTCACCGACTTCACCAAGGAGAGGACATGACTGCGCTTCGCACGCCGCTCTGCGACCTGCTCGGCATCGAGTATCCGATCGTGCAATCCGGGATGGGCAGCGCGGCCGGCCCCGAGCTGGCGGCGGAGGTCTCGCGCGCCGGCGGGCTCGGCATCGTGGCCGGCCTCGGGACGACGGCCGACGAGCTGCGGCGCCGCATCCGGCACGTCCGCTCGGTCACCGACCGCCCGTTCGGCGTGAACCAGTGGCTGCACAGCGAGCTCCTGCCGCCCGTCGATCCCGCGCGCGTCCCCGCGGCGACCATGCGCGCCGTGCAGTCGCAGCTGAACGTCTTCCGCGAGCGGCTCGGCGTCGCCACCACCGACGCGCGCGCGCAGGCCTTCCCCGACCTGATCGAGGAGGCCTTCGCCGTCGTGCTGGAGGAGCGGGTGCCCGTCTGGTCGATCGGCCTCGGCAACCCGACGCCCGAGATGGTGGGCCGCTGCCACGAGCGCGGCGTGAAGGTCATGGCCATGGTGGCGACCGTCGACGACGCGCGGGCCGTGGTCGCCAGCGGCGTCGACATCGTGGTCGCCCAGGGAGGGGAGGCCGGCGGCCATCGCTCGACGTGGGTCAAGCGGCCGCGCGAGGAGGCGTCGGTGGCGACGCTGACGCTGGTGCCGCAGGTGGTCGACACCGTCCGCGTGCCCGTGCTGGCCGCGGGCGGCATCGCAGACGGCCGCGGGCTCGTGGCCGCGCTGGCGCTCGGCGCGCAGGGGGCACTGCTCGGGACACGCTTCGTGGCCACGCGCGAATCCATGGCGGCCGAGATCTGGAAGAAGCGCCTGCTCGAGAGCGACGGCTCGGCCACGACGCTGTCGGACGCCTTCACGGGGCTGTGGGCGCGCGTGATTCGCAATCGATTCTCCGAGGACTACGCGACCTCGGGCGCCCCCGTGCTGCCGGCGCTCATGCAGCAGCTGGCGGCGCAGGACGTGTACAAGGCGGCGACCGAGCAGCGCGACGCCGAGCACATCGCCCTCTACGCCGGCCAGTCGGCCGGCCTCGTCCACGATCTCCCCGGCGCGGCGGAGGTGGTGGAGGCGATCGCGCGGGAAGCCCGCCGCGTGCTCGAGCGGCTGACGCGCTGAGCGCGCGCGTTCGACACGCCCGCACGGCACGGCGGCGCGCGGCGCCGGCGCTTCCGGCGCTCGCCGCCGGCGCGTGGCGCCGTGACGCCGGTGTTAAGATGCCCGCCAGAGGAGACGCGCCGTGAAGCTCGATGTCGGCATGCTCACGCATGATCTGAAGTCCATTCCGGACTACGCGCGGAAGGTGGAGGCGCTCGGCTACGACTGCCTCTGGTCGGCGGAGACGCAGCACGATCCGTTCCTGCCGCTCGCGGTGGCCGCCACCGTCACCGCGCGGATCAAGCTCGGCACCTCGATCGCCGTCGCCTTTCCGCGCAGCCCGATGATCCTCGCCCATATCTGCTGGGACCTCGCGAAGGCCTCCGACGGCCGCTTCATCCTCGGGCTCGGCTCCCAGGTGAAGGGCCACAACGAGCGGCGCTTCTCCGTGAAGTTCGAGTCCCCGGCGCCGAAGATGCGCGAGATCGTGCTCGCGCTGCGCGCCATCTGGGACTGCTGGCAGAACCGGACGAAGCTGAACTTCAAGGGCCGGTTCTTCCGGTTCGACCTCATGACGCCGTTCTTCGACCCCGGCCCGATCGAGCACCCGCGGATCCCGATCTATATCGCCGGCGTCAACCGGGCGATGTGCCGCGTCGCGGGCGAGGTCTGCGACGGCCTCCACGTGCACCCCTTCAACAGCCCGAAGTACCTCCGCGAGTACGTCCGGCCCGCCGTCGAGGAGGGCCGGGCGGCGGCCGGGAAGACCGGCGGGGACTTCACGTACGTCACCTCCAGCTTCGTCGTCGTCGGCGACACGCCGGCGGAGGTCGAGCGGCAGAAGCGGGCGGTCAAGCAGCAGATCGCCTTCTACGCCTCGACGCGGACGTACGAGCCGGTGCTGGCCGCCCACGGCTGGCAGGAGCTGGGCCCGCACCTGCATCGCAAGTCCGTCGAGGGCGACTGGCAGGGCATGGCCGATCTCATCACCGACGAGATGCTCGACGCCTACGCCGTCACCGGCACCTGGGCGACCATCGCGACCAGGCTCACGGAGCGCTACGAGGGGCTCCTGGACCGCACCGCGTTCTACCAGCCGGACAAGCAGCCGTCGCTGGACGACCCGCGGCTGCCGCGGCTCATCAAGGAGTTCAACGGGTGAAAGCGCTGACGTTCCACGAGTTCGGCGGTCCCGACAAGCTGCGCCACGAGGACGTCCCCGATCCGAAGATCACGCCGGACCAGGTGCTCGTCCGCGTCAAGGCCTGCGCCCTCAACCACCTCGACCTGTTCGTCCGCGAGGGCATCCCCGCGCTGAAGACGCCGCTCCCGTTCTGGACCGGCTGTGACATCGCCGGCGACGTCGTGGAGGTGGGCGCGAGCGCGCACGGTGTGAAGGTGGGCGACCGGGTCGCCGTCAATCCCAACCTCACCTGCGGCCGCTGCGAGTTCTGCGCGCAGGGCGAGGACAGCCTCTGCGTGAAGTACGGCATCCTGGGCGAGCACACCCGCGGCGGGCTCGCCGAGCTCGTCCCCGTGCGCGCCGACAACGTGCTCCCGCTGCCCGCGCACGTCTCCTACACCGACGCGGCGTCGTTCGTCCTGACGAACATGACCGCCTGGCGCATGGTCGTCACGCAGGGGCGCGTCGGCCCCGGCCAGGACGTGCTCGTGATCGGCGTGGGGGGCGGTGTGTCGTCCACGGCCGTGCAGATCGCCAAGCTCTGCGGGGCGCGCGTCATCGCGACCTCGTCGAGCGACGCCAAGCTGGAGCGCGCGAAGGAGCTGGGCGCCGACGTCGGCATCAACTACAAGACCCACCCGGACTGGGCAAAGCTCGTCTTCGAGGCGACCGGCAAGCGGGGCGTCGACGTGGTCATCGAGAACGTGGGCGCGGCGACGTGGAAGGACTCCATCCGCTCGCTCAAGGGCGGCGGCCGGCTCGTGACCTGCGGCGCCACCTCGGGCCCGGTGGGCGAGACGCTCATCCCGCTCGTCTTCTGGAAGCAGGTGCACATCATCGGATCCACCATGGCGAACCGGAAGGAGTTCGGCGACGTGATGCGGCTCTTCTTCGCGGGCCGGCTCAAGGCCATCGTGGACGAGGTGGTGCCGCTGAAGGACGGCGCGGCCGCGCAGCAGCGGCTGGCCGAGGGCAAGCAGTTCGGCAAGATCGTCCTGACGCCCTGACGTCGCCATGATCGCGCTGACCGTGAACGGCACGGCGTACCGGCTCGAGACCGCGCCGGACATGCCCCTGCTGTGGGCGATCCGCGAGCTGGTCGGGCTCACCGGGACGAAATACGCGTGCGGTGTCGCGCAGTGCGGCGCGTGCACGGTGCACCTCGACGGCGCGCCGGTGCGGGCGTGCGTCACGCCGGTGGCGGCCGCGGCGGGCCGCACCGTCACGACGATCGAGGGCCTCGCCCCGAAGACCGACCATCCGCTGCAGCGGGCGTGGATCGAGCTGCAGGTCCCGCAGTGCGGCTACTGCCAGTCGGGTCAGATCATGGCCGCCGCGGCCCTCCTGGCGCAGAAGCCCACGCCGACGGACGCCGACATCGACGCCGCGATGGCCGGCAACATCTGCCGCTGCGGGACGTACCAGCGGATCCGCGCCGCCATCCACCGGGCCGCCGCGCTCGCGGCGGGAGGCGCGCGCTGAGGCCGCACGGCCTCACGCGCCGCGCGCTCCTGCGGGCCGGCGTTGCCGTCGGCGGCGGCCTGCTCATCGGCGTCCGGCTGCCGCGCGCGGCCGCCGCGGGGCCCGGCGTGTTCGAGCCGAACCAGTGGCTGCGGATCGACCGCGACGGCGTCGTGACCATCACGAGCTCCGTGCCCGAGATGGGCCAGGGCTCCATGACCACGATGCCGATGATCATCGCCGACGAGCTCGACGCCGACTGGAGCAAGATCCGGGTCGAGCAGGCGCCCGCCGACCCCGCGCGGTACGCCAATCCCGTGACCGGATCGCAGTCGTACGGCGGCAGCCGCGGCGTGCGCGACCACCTCGCCACGTGGCGCAAGGCCGCGGCCGCGGCGCGGCAGATGCTGCGCGAGGCGGCGGCCCGGGAATGGAACGTCCCCGCGAGCGAGGTCGAGACGGAGCCCGGCGTCGTCGTCCACCGCCCGAGCGGCCGCAGGCTGCTCTATGGCCAGCTCGTCGACCGGGCCGCCGGCCTCACCGTGCCGCAGAACCCGACGCTGAAGACCAAGGACCAGTTCCGGTTCATCGGCAGGGAGACGCCGCCACCGCGGCTCGACCTGCCGATGAAGGTGAACGGGACGGCCGTCTTCGGCCTGGACGTGACGGTCCCCGGGATGCTGGTCGCGTCCATCGAGCGCTGCCCCGTCCTCGGCGGCACGGTGCAGGCGTTCGACGCCACGGCGGCCCAGGCAGTCCCGGGCGTGCGGCACGTCGTGCAGGTCTCGAGCGGCGTGGCCGTCGTCGCCGACGGCACGTGGGCCGCGCTCAGCGGCCGGCGCGCCCTGCAGGTGACCTGGGACGAGGGCCCCCTGGCCCGCCTCACGAGCGAGCAGATCTCCCGGGAATACGCGAAGGCCGCGCGGCAGCCTGGCCTGGCGGCGAAGACGGTCGGCGACGCCGCCGGCGTGCTGGCCGCCGGCACGCCGCTCGAGGCCGTGTACGAGGTGCCGTTCCTCGAGCACGCGTGCATGGAGCCGATGAACGCCACCGCGCACGTCACCGCCGACGCCTGTCACGTCTGGGCGCCCACGCAGAATCCCGGCGGCACCCGGGCCGTCGCCGCACGCCTCACGGGACTGCCTCCCGAGCGTGTCACCGTCACCACGACGCTCCTCGGCGGCGGCTTCGGCCGCCGCGGCGAGGTCGACTTCGTCCGGGACGCCGTGGAGACGTCGAGGGCGGTGCGCGTGCCGGTCAAGGTCGTGTGGACGCGCGAGGACGACATCCGGCACGGCTTCTACCGTCCGGCGACGTACAACGTGCTGCGCGCGGCGCTGCGTCCGGACGGGCGGCCCGCGGCGTGGTGGCACCGCGTCGTCGGCCCCGGCATCCTGGTGCAGAAGGGCTACGCGCGGAAGGGCGGCGTGGACCGCGCCGCCGTGGCCGGCGCGGCGGACCTCCCGTACGACGTCGACGCGCTCCAGGTCGAGTGGGTCGACAAGGATCTCGGCGTGCCCGTCGGTTTCTGGCGGTCCGTCGGCTCCTCGCAGAACACGTTCGTCACCGAGAGCTTCGTCGACGAGCTGGCGCACGCGGCGCGGAAGGACCCGTACGCGTACCGCCGCGCGCTGCTCGGCAAGGCCCCGCGCCACCGGGCCGTCCTCGAGCTGGCTGCCACGCGGGCCGGCTGGGGGTCGCCGCTGCGGTCCGGGCTCGCCCGCGGCATCGCCGTGGCCTTCTCGTACGGCTCGTACGCCGCGCACGTGGCCGAGGTCTCCGTCGCCCCGGACGGCACCCCGCGCGTGCATCGCATCGTGTGCGCGATCGACTGCGGCTTCCCGGTCAACCTCGACCAGATCCGGGCGCAGATGGAGGGCGGCGCCGTCTACGCCCTGACCGCGGCGCTCTACGGCCGGATCACCCTCGACCGCGGGCGCGTGCAGCAGTCGAACTTCCACGACTACCCGATGCTGCGGATGGCGGAGATGCCGAAGGTCGAGACGCACATCGTCGACTCCGGCGAGGCGCCCGGCGGTCTCGGGGAGCCCGGCGTGCCCTCCGTGGCGCCGGCGGTCACCAACGCCATCTTCGCGCTCACCGGCACCCGGATCCGCCGGCTGCCGATCGACCGGGAGCTGCTCCGGCGCGCGTGAGCCGTTGACCGGGCGATCACAATGGTAGCGGAGGGATGACACGATGCTCCTCAGACTCGCCCTGATGCTGGCGGCGCTCCTGGCGCCGGTCGGCGCGCTCGCGCACCACGGCTGGAGCAGCTACGACTCGTCGCGCCCCCTGAGCCTCGACGGGACCATCCGCGAATCCGGCTACGAGCACCCGCACGGCTACGTCCGGCTGGAGACGAAGGACAAGACCTGGGTCGTGGTGCTGGCGCCTCCGTCTCGAATGGAAAATCGTGGACTTCCACGTGAGATGTTGAAGCCAGGTACGAAGGCGTCGGTGCACGGATATCCCAAGCGGGACGACCCCGAGGAGCTTCGCGCCGAGCGCATCACGATCGCCGGCAAGACCACCGAACTGCGCTGATGCATCCGCCGCAGGGCCCGGCCTGGCTGGTCTGGCTCGAGACCTCAGGCCCGGCCGTGGCGATGCGGCAGTGGCTGTGGCTCTATCCGATCGTCGAGGTCGTGCACATCGTGGGCTTCGTCGTCCTCGTGGGCGCGGCATTCATGTTCGACGCCCGGCTGCTCGGCCGCTCGCGGGCGCTGCCCGTGTCCGCGCTCGAGCGCCACCTGCTGCCCTGGGCGCGCTGGAGCCTGCTCCTCGTCGTGCCGTCGGGAGCCCTGATGTTCGCCGCCCACGCGACCGAGATGGTGGAGAACCCGGCGTTCCGGCTGAAGCTCGTTTTCGTGGCCGCCGCCTTCGCCAACGCCGCCGTGTTCCACCGGTGGCCGTTCCGCAGCGTCGGCGACTGGGACACCGAGGTGGTGGGCCCGGGGGCCGCCCGCGCCGCCGGGGCGCTGTCCATCGCGCTGTGGACGTCGGTCATCGCCTGCGGCCGCCTCATCGCCTACTTCTGACAGGAGCCAGCCCATGGGCCAGGTCGCCGATCTCGACACGCCCGCCGTCACGGTGCGCGTGGACATCATGGAGTCCAACATCCGCCGCGTGCACGGCCACCTCGCGCGCCACGGCATCGCCAACCGGCCGCACATCAAGACCCACAAGATCCCGGCGCTCGGCGCGCTGCAGATGGCGGCCGGCGCCGTCGGCATCACCTGCCAGAAGCTGGGCGAGGTCGAGGTCTTCACCGACGCCGGCGTGGCCGACGACGTGCTGCTCACCTTCAACGTGATCGGCCGCGCGAAGACCGAGCGGCTGGCGGCGCTGTCGCGCCGCCTCCGCCGGCTCGCGGTGGTCTTCGACAACGACGTGGTCGCCCGGGGCCTGTCCGAGGCCGCGCGCGCACACCGGCTCGAGGTCCCTTTCCTGGTCGAGTGCGACACGGGCTTCGGCCGCAACGGCGTTCAGAGCCCGGAGGCGGCCCTGGCGCTCGCGCGAGCCGCCATGGCGCTGCCGGGCCTGCGCTTCGAGGGCCTCATGACGTTTCCCAACCGCGAGCCCGACACGCGCCTGTTCCTCGAGCGCGCGCTCGAGCTGTTCAAGCAGGCGGGCATCCCGGTGCCGGTGGTCTCGGGCGGGGGCACGCCCGCGATCTTCACCGCCCAGAACCTGCCGATGCTGACGGAGCACCGCGCCGGGACGTACCTCTACAACGACTGCATGGTCGTCGCCTCCGGCACGGCCACCTGGGACGACTGCGCCATGCGCGTGCGCGCCACCGTCGTCAGCCGGCCGACGGCCGACCGCGCCATCCTCGACTGCGGCACCAAGGTGCTCACCTCGGACCAGTACACGGTCAAGGGCTTCGGTCACGTCATGGAGTACCCCGACGCGGCGATCACGAGCCTCTCCGAGGAGCACGGCGTCGTCGACCTCTCCCGGTGCCCGCGGCGTCCCGAGGTCGGCGAGGTCGTGGAGGTGGTGCCCAACCACTGCTGCGTGGTCAGCAACATGGTGGACGAGGTATACGGCGTCCGGGGCGCCGAGGTGGAGGCGGTGTGGCCCGTGGCCGCGCGCGGGACGGTGCGCTAGGCGCCCGCCGGGGCCGCGAATCAACGCACGGCCGCGTTGACCCTTCGCGTAGGATAGAACGCGAGAGGGACAAGAGTGAAGACGCTCGCCATCCTCGTCGGCGGAGGTCCTGCCCCCGGCATCAACGCGGTCATCTCGGCGGCCACCATCGAGGCGCGCAACCACGGCCTCCGGGTCCTGGGCTGCTACGACGGCTTCAAGTGGCTCGTGCAGGGCGACACCCAGCACGTCGTCGAGCTCCAGATCAACGACACGTCGCGGATCCACTTCGACGGCGGCTCCATCATCCGGACCTCGCGGACGAACCCCGCGCGCACGCCCGACGGCGTCAAGAACGTCGGCGACGCGCTCAAGCGGCTGAACGTCGAGCACCTCATCACCATCGGCGGCGACGACACCGCCTACGCGGCGTCGCGCCTGGCCAAGGCGGTCCCGGGGCTGACGGTCGCCCACGTGCCGAAGACCATCGACAACGACCTGCCGCTGCCGGGCGACATCGTCACCTTCGGCTTCACCACCGCCTGCAACCTCGGCAAGGAGCTCGTCCGCAACCTCATGCAGGACGCCGCCACCACCGAGCGCTGGTTCTTCGTCACCGTGATGGGCCGCCACGCGGGGCACCTCGCGCTCGGGATCGGCGGCTCGGCGGCGGCGACGCTGACGCTGATCGCCGAGGAGTTTCCGGCGCCGCAGATCTCGCTCGACCGCGTGGCCGACACGCTGGAGGCCGCCATCATCAAGCGCCGGGCGCAGGGGCGCGAGCACGGCGTGGCCATCCTCTCGGAGGGCATCAGCGAGAAGCTCGATCCGGCCACCCTCGGCGAGGTCGAGCGCGACGCGTACGGCAACGTGCGGCTCGCCGAGTTCGACCTGGGCAGCGTCCTCAAGGAGCGCGTGACGCAGAGCCTCAAGAGCCGCGGGGTCGACGTCACCATCACCGCGAAGGATCTCGGCTACGAGCTGCGCTGCGCGCCCCCGGGCGCGCACGACATCCTGTACTGCCGGAGCCTGGGCTACTGGGCGACGCGGTTCCTCCTCGAGGGCGGCAGCAACGCCATGGTGACCATCCAGGCCGGCCGGCTGGTGCCGATCCCCTTCGGCCTGATGCTCGACCCGAAGACGGGCAAGGTGCGCGTCCGCTACGTCGACATCGAGTCCGAGATGTACCAGACGCTCGCCGCCTACATGATCCGGCTGAAGCCCGAGGACCTCGACCAGCCGGAGGCCCTCGGCACGCTGGCCAAGGCCGGCAACCTCAGCGAGACGGAGATGCTCGCGCGGTTCGGTTCCCTCGTCGGACGCCGCTGAGCCTCACGTCGCCCGGCTCGACCGACCCCCCGTGAGACCGCGCGGCCGCCTGGAGCGAGCGGCGTCGTGGGCGCTGATCGCCCTGGCCGTGGTGTTCATGGCCATGGTCACGCGCGATGCGTGGATGCGCATCGGCCAGCCGGCGCCCGGCTTCGCGGTGATGGAGAACATGCTCGTCGGCGTCGGCGGCGCCGAGCGGGGCGGCCTCCAGCCCTTCGACGTGGTCCGCGGCGTGAACGGCCGCATCGTGACATCGACGCGCGCCCTCCAGGCCGAGATCGAGGGCCACCCGCCCGGGACGCTCATGCACTACCTGCTCGTCCGCAACGGCCAGCTCGTCGAGGAGGAGATCCCGTCGCGCGTGACGACGCTGCGCCACTTCAAGCGCTTCCTCGTCGAGAACCTGGCCCCGGGCGCGATCGGCGTCGCGCTGGCCGCGCTCGTCGTGCTCGTCCAGCCCGGCACCGCCGCCGCGCGGCTGTTCCTCGCCTTCTCGCTGCAGTGGGCCGTCATCAACGTCGGCTACTACGACCTGCACGGCGCCCACCGGTTCACGAGCCTGTTCTTCCTGGCGTGGACGTTCTCGCCCGCGGTCTTCGCCCACCTGGCGCTGACGTTTCCGGAGCGCCGGCACGTCGCCCGCCGCCGTCGCTGGCTGGTGTGGACGCCGTACGCCGTGTCGGCCGTGCTCTACCTGTGGCTCCAGGGCAGCATGGCGCAGGCCTTCGTGGCCACCGCCGGCATCGTCGCGACGTACTGGACGGCCGCGCTGGTCGCCCTCGTCCTGGCGCTCGGGCTCACGGCGCGCCACGGGGCCACGGCCCTCGTCCGCCAGCGCGCCAAGGTGCTGATGGCCGGCTTCGGGCTCGGCTACCTCGTGCCCGTGGCCGGCACCACGGTCGAGGTGGCCCTGCGGACCGAGATGCCGTTCCTGAACGAGAGCTGGCGCCTCGGCTTCCTGTTCCCTCTCGCCATCGCGTACGCCATCGTCCGCTACCAGCTGTTCGACGTCCGCGCGGTCGTCCGGCTCGGCACGATCTACTCGATCGTCACCGGCCTCGTGGGGGTCGGCTTCGCCGGCCTGCTGACGGCCCTCAACGTGCTCTTCGCGCGGCTGGACCTGCACGTCTCGCCGATGGTGGCGCCGGCGCTCGTCGCGCTCTCCGTCGTCCTCCTCGTGAACCCGCTCTACCTCCGGACGCAGGCCGTCCTGGACCGCGTGTTCTTCCGCGCGCGCCTGGATGCGCAGCGGGCGCTCGAGGCCCTGGCGGACGCCATGACGACCACGCTCGAGCTCGAGCGCCTGGTGCCGCTCATCGCCTCGACGGTCGAGGCGATCTTCCATCCCGTCCGCGTGCGGCTGCTGCTGGCCGACGACGCGCGCGCCGCCTTCCGCGCGGTCGGCCCCGTCGACGGCGCCGCCGTCGCGGCCGGGACGGCGCTGGCCGACTGCCTGCGGACGCTGCGGCAGCCGCTGACGCGCGAGCGGCTGCTCGAGGATCCGGCGCTCGAGGACCGGCGCGCCGGCTGCCTCGAGGAGATGGACGGGCTCGGCGCGGACGTCGTGGTGCCCATCGTCTTCCGCGAGCGGGTCACCGCGCTGCTCGCGCTGGGCCCGCGGCGCGGCGGCGCCGCGTACACCGGCGAGGACCTCCGGCTCCTGCGGACGCTCGCCAGCCAGAGCGCCGTCGCCCTCGAGCACGCGCGGGCGTACGGAGCGCTCCAGGCCGCGCTGCGGCGCGTGGACATCCTCGAGTCGATCCGGGCCGGCCTGTCGAAGTTCGTGCCGCGCACCGTCCAGCGGCTCATCGAGCAGGCGCCGGACGCGCCGCAGCTCGCCAAGCGCGACGCCGACGTCTCGGTGCTCTTCGTGGACATCGCCGGCTACACGCGGCTCACCGAGCGCCTGGACGCGGCCACCGTGAACCGGCTGGTGGAGCGCTACTTCGGCGCCTTCCTCGACGAGATCTTGAAGAACGGCGGCGACGTCAACGAGACGGCGGGCGACGGCCTCATGGTCATCTTCCAGGATCCCGACCCGCGGCGGCACGCCCGGGCGGCCGTGACGACGGCGCTGGCCATCCTGCGCCGCGCCGCCGAGATCAACGAGACGGAGCCGGTCGACGAGCCCATCGGCGTGCACGTGGCGGTGAACTCCGGCCGGGCCGCCGTCGGTGCGACGAAGATCGAGGGCACGGCGGGGACGCGCTGGACGTACACGGCGTCGGGCCCGGTGACCAACATCGCCGCGCGGCTCGCCGCGCGCGCCGACGGCAGCGCGGTGCTGCTGGGCGGCGCGACGGCCGACCGGCTGCCGCCGGACCTGCCGCTCGAGGACCTGGGCGAGCTGAGCCTGCGCAACGTGGACGCGCCCGTACACACCTATCGACTGCCGGCGGACGGCGCCGCGGCCTCCGCCGACGGCGGCATGGCGTCCGCCGCGCGCAGCGGCTGAGGACGCGCCGTCGTGACCGGCTGGCTCTGGGTCCTCGGGGTCTGGGCGGCCACGACGCTCGTCACGATGCTGATCGCGGGCGCGGTCTTCGTCACCTTGCCCGCGGACTATCTCGGAGGGCCCGGGAACCCGCGCCCGCGGCACTGGACCTTCCGCATCGTCCGCAGCGCCATCGGCGTGGTACTCGTCCTCGTCGGGATCCTGCTGTCCCTGCCCGGCATTCCAGGTCAGGGCGTGCTCACGATCCTCGCCGGCGTGATGCTCATCGAGTTTCCAGGCCGCCACCGGATCGTGCGGGCGATCATCGGCCGCCCCGCGGTCCTGGCCGCCGTCAACCGGCTGCGCGCGCGGTTCAACCGGCCGCCGCTGACGGTCTAGCGCTCCGCCGTCAGGGCAACGCGTCGTACCCGGGATCGCCCGGATTGAAGAC
>DASUPA010000266.1:0-3207 GCA_036276335.1 Candidatus Methylomirabilota bacterium
ACGCGGCCGCGACGCCGACGACGATGCCGATGAGGCCGCCCGCGAGCGAGACGGCCACCGCCTCGATCAGGAACTGCCGGAGAATGTCCCGGCGGCGGGCGCCCACCGCACGGCGCAGCCCGATCTCGCGCGTCCGCTCCGTCACCGACACCAGCATGATGTTCATGATCCCGATGCCGCCGACGACGAGCGAGACGGAGGCGATCGCGGCCAGCAGGAGGCTGAGCACGCGCGACGAGGCCTCCTGGCTCTCGAGGATCTCCGAGAGGTTGCGCAGCGTGAAGTCGTCGTCCTGGCCGGGCGCCAGGCGGTGGCGCTGGCGCAGCAGCGTGCGGATCTGCTGCTCGGCGTCCTTCATCGCGCCCGGCTCCCGGACCTTCACGAGAATCGCGTTGACCGCGCGGGCGTTGGCCAGGCTCGTCCCGAGCACCCGCCGCTTCGCCGTCGAGAGCGGGACGAGGACGATGTCGTCCTGGTCCTGGCCGTAACCGGACTGCCCCTTGCGCGCCAGGACGCCGATCACCGTCAGCGGCACCTTGTTGACGCGGATCACCTGGCCGACCGGATCGCCGCCGCCGAACAGCTGCTGGGCGACCGTCTGGCCGAGCAGGACCACCTTCGTCGCGCCCTCGACGTCGTCGGCGACCAGCGGGCGGCCGGTCGCGACCTCCCAGTCTCGCGCCTCGAGGAAGCCGGGCGTCGCGCCGAAGAGCGCGGTCGACCAGTTGGCGTTGCCGGCGATCACCTGGGCGCCGCCCCGCACGGTCGGCGCGGCGGCCTGGATGCTGCCGATCTCGCGCTCCATCGCCCGCGCGTCGTCCTCGGTGATCGTGAGCTGGCTGCCGGCGCCGAGCCGCACGCCGCCCGCGGTGATCGAGCCGGAGAGGACGATGATGAGGTTCGAGCCGAGGCCGCGGATCTGCTCCTCGACGCGCGCCCGCGCCCCCGCGCCGACCGCCATCATCGTCACGACGGCGGCCACGCCGATGACGATGCCGAGCATCGTGAGTCCGGTGCGCGCCTTGTTGGCGACGAGCGCCAGCCAGGCCAGCTGCGCGGTGGCGCGGACTCTCACGTCGGCCTCAGCGTCCGGGCGCCGCCCGCGAGGACGTCGCGCGCGTCGAACGGCACCGCGACGGGCTCGTCGGCGACCAGCTCGCCGTCCCGGAAGCGCAGGATGCGCCGCGCATACCGGGCGATGTCGTCCTCGTGCGTGACGAGCATGATGGTGATGCCGGTGCGATTCAGCCCCTGGAGGATCGCCATGATCTCGACGCTGGTCCGCGTGTCGAGATTGCCGGTCGGCTCGTCGGCGAGGAACAAAACCGGATCGTTGACGAGCGCGCGGGCGATGGCCACCCGCTGCTGCTGGCCGCCGGAGAGCTGGGCCGGACGGTGATGCGCCCGGTCGCCGAGCCCGACGGCCTCGAGCCTGGACATGGCCCGCCGGCTCTGCTCGCCGGCGGGTCGATCGCTGTAGCTCAGCGGCAGCTCGACGTTGGCGAGCGCGCTCATGCGGGGCATCAGGTTGAACTGCTGGAAGACGAAGCCGATCTTCGTGTTCCGGATGTGCGCGAGCGCGTCGTCGTCGAGCTGCGAGACGTCGTGGCCCTCCAGCATGTAGCGGCCGGCCGTCGGGACGTCGAGGCATCCCAGGATGTTCATGAGCGTCGACTTGCCCGACCCGGACGGCCCCATCACGGCGACCAGCTCCCCGGCCTCGACGATCAGCGACACGCCGCGGAGCGCGTGCACCACGTGCGTGCCCAGCCAGTAGTCCTTCGCGAGGTCCTGCGTCTCGATGAGCGTCGCCATCGGCAGCTCCCGGTGGCGGCAACATACGTGCCGAGACGAAAACGCCCGGGAATCGCCCACATCGACCGCGGGCCCGTGGGGCACGGCGGCCCCGGTGTCGCACGAGGACCACAGTCCCGGGGCCGGGATGCCGCGGAACCGGCTGTTTCTCCTGCCGTTGGCGACGGCAGCAGCGTTGCATCCTCGGGTCGGGGCGATGGAGCGAGAAACGACCGTGGCGCCGTCCAACGGGTTCACCTCCGGGGTGCGGGCGACGGGGGGAGCCCCGACGTCCGCGCCCCCTCCCCCGGCGCGGCGGCGCCGGAGGCGATGGATGGCGCTCGCGCTCCTCGCCGCCATCGCGGTGGGCGGCGTCGCCGGTTACCGGTACTTCGCCGGCTCTGGCACGGCGCCCCGGTCCCGGACGGCCCCCGTCGAGCGCGGAGCGATCACGGCGTCGGTCTCGGCCACGGGCAACCTCAATGCCGTCGTGATGGTGCTCGTCGGCAGCCAGGTCTCGGGCACGATCAAGGAGCTGCACGCCGACTTCAACACCGTGGTGCGCAAGGGGCAGGTCATCGCGCGGATCGACCCGGCGCTCTTCGAGGCCGCGGTGGACCAGGCGCGCGCCGACGTGAGGGCGGCCCAGTCCACCGTGCTCAACCAGGCGGCCCAGCTCGAGCAGGCGCGCAGCCGCGTGGACAACGCGCGGGCCGAGCACGCCGAGGCCCGGGCCCAGACGGCGAAGGCCCTCGTCGCCGTCGTCGATGCCCGGCGCACGCTGGGCCGGCAGACGGAGCTGTTCGACCGCGGGCTGATCTCGGCGGCCGATCGCGACACCGCGCAGGCGGCGCACGACGCGGCCGTGGCGCAGCACGAGGCGGCGCTGGCGCGCGAGCAGGCGATGGCGTCGGCGATCCAGACGGCCGAGGCGCAGCGCCGCGTCCAGGAGGCGACGCTGCAGGCGGCGCGCGATCAGGTCCAGCAGAAGGAGGCGGCGCTGGCGCACGCGCAGATCAACCTGAACCACACGACCATCCGGTCGCCGGTCGACGGCGTCGTCGTCAACCGCGCCGTCGACGTCGGCCAGACGGTGGCGGCGGCCCTCCAGGCGCCGACGCTCTTCACGATCGCCCAGGACCTGACCCGGATGCAGGTGGAAGCCAGCGTCGACGAGGCCGACATCGGACGCATCCGCCGCGACACGCCGGTGACGTTCACCGTCGACGCGTTTCCCGGGCAGGTCTTCGCCGGCGAGATCTCGCAGATCCGCAAGGCGGCGCGCGTCGAGCAGAACGTCGTCACCTACACGGTCGTGGTCGCGGTCGCCAATCCCTCGGGCGCGCTCGTGCCCGGCATGACGGCCAACGTCAAGTTCACGACGGCGCACAGGGCCGACGTCCTCAAGGTGCC
>DASUPA010000267.1:0-10416 GCA_036276335.1 Candidatus Methylomirabilota bacterium
GTGAACCCACCATCGCAGAGTCGTTTCATCAACGGCAGCGAGTCTGGTTGCAGCAAAGGCTCGCCCCCGGTGAGTTCCACGAGCGGCAGCGTGGGATTTCGCATTTCGGATTTCAGATTCGCAAATGGCTCGGCCAGTTCCTTTACGCGGGTGATAACATCATACCGGAACCGGCTGGAGCCGCTGGCGGCCGCTGCCGATCACCGGCACGACGGGCAGCCCCTCGATCATGCCGCGCAGCATGGTGACGAACTCGTCACCGGGTCCGTAGACGATCGACGGGCGGAAGATGGTCCACGGCAGCGGGCTCGAGCGCACCGCCTCCTCCGCCGCCCACTTCGTGCGGTGGTAGCGCGAGCGCGCGCCGGCGCGCGCTCCGAGCGCGCTCATGTGCAGGTAGCGCCGGACGCCGGCCGCGGCGGCCGCGCCCAGGACGTTCTGGGTGCCCTGGACGTGGACGCGCTCGAACGTCGAACCGATGGCGGGGCGCTCGCGAATGATGCCGACCAGGTGGACGACGGCGTCGCAGCCGGCGAGACCGTCGTCCAGCGTCTGGCGTGCCATCACGTCGCCCTCGACCCGCTCGATGGCGCCGAAACCGCGGAGGTCTGGCTCGGACCCGCGGCGGACGAGGCATCGGACCGCGTATCCTTCGGCGCGCAGTGCCTGGATGACCGCGCGGCCGACGAAGCCCGTGCCGCCCGTGATGAAGACCCGGCGGGCCGCCTGCATGGCCCTAGGATATCAATCCCGCCGACGGCGGGTGTTAAGATCGGGTTCGTGTTCCCGGCGCGCGCGCTCGTCGCGGGTCTGATGGTGCTCGTCGCCGCCGCACTCCTGCCGCCGTCCACTGCCGCCGTCGCGCCCGCCGACTTCACCGCGATCGACGAGGCCATCGACGACGCCGTCGCGTCGGGCGAGATCCCGGGCGTCGTCGTGCTCGTCGGCCGCGGCGACGACACGCTCTATCTCCGGGCCGCCGGCTCCCGCCGTCTCGTCCCGGAGCCGCTGCCGATGCAGCGCGACACCGTCTTCGACGTCGCGTCGCTGACCAAGCCGTTCGCCACCACGCTCGCCGTCATGCGCCTGGTCGAGAGTGGCGACGTGCGTCTCGACGAGCCCGTCGGCCGCTACCTGCGAGAGTTCCGGCGGAAGGACCTCGAGGGCATCACGATCCGGCGCCTGCTCACCCACAGCGGCGGGCTGGCGGCGATTCCGCCCAGCGGCAGCATCCACGGCGGCTTCCCGCGCGCGGCCGCGGCGCTGGCGCGCTTGCCGCTCGACTTCCCGCCGGGCACGGGGTTCCAGTACAGCGACACGGGGTTCCTCCTGCTCGGCGAGGTGGTGCGCCGCGTCAGCGGGCTGCCGCTCGACCGCTACACCGACAAGGTCATCTTCAAGCCGCTCGGCCTCAAGGACACGATGTTCAACCCGCCGCACTCGCTCCGCGACCGCATCGCGCCGACCGAGTTCCACAACGGCCGGCTCCTGGTCGGCGAGGTCCACGATCCGCGCGGTCGCGCCCTCGGGGGCGTGGCGGGCCACGCGGGGCTCTTCTCGACCGCCGCGGATCTCGCGCGCCTCTGCCGGATGCTGCTCGCCGAGGGAACGCTCGACGGCCGCCGCATCCTGAAGCCGACGACGGTCCACCTGATGTGGGCGCGCTCGGCGGAGGGCAACGGCAGCCGCGCGCTGGGCTGGGACGTGTCCAGCACCTTCTCGCGCACGGCCTCGATCTTCTTCCCGCCCGAGGCGGTGGGCCATCTCGGCTTCACCGGGACGTCGGTCTGGCTGGACCCGCCGACCCGCACCTACCTGATCCTCCTCACGAACCGCGTGCACCCGAGCGGCGGCGGGGGCGCCAGGATCCGCGAGCTGCGCACGCGCGTCGCGGCGGCCACCGCGGCGACGCTCTTCCGCCCCGAGCTGACGACGGTCGCGATGGCCGACGCCACGGCGCCCGCCTCCGACGCCGACCTGGACACGCGCCCGCGGTCGTCGTCCCTGGTGATGCCGCCGCGCCCGCCGGTGCGCACGGGGCTCGACGTGCTGGCCGCCCAGAGCTTCGCGCCGATCGCGGGCCACAGCGTCGGCCTCGTCACCAACCAGACGGGCATCGACGCCGCGGGCCGCCGGGCGATCGACCTCCTCGCGGCCGCGCCGAACGTGAAGCTGGTGGCGATCTTCTCCCCGGAGCACGGCCTGAGCGGCGACGCCAACGCCGAGGTGCCGCACGGGCGGGATCCGATCACCGGGCTGCCGGTGTGGAGCCTCTACGGGACGACGCGGCGGCCCTCACCGACCATGCTGCGCGGGATCAACCTCCTCGTCTTCGACATCCAGGACGTCGGCGTGCGCTACTACACATACCTCACGACGCTCGTCTACGTCATGGAGGAAGCCGCGCGTCAGGGCATCCCCGTCGTCGTGCTGGATCGCCCGAACCCGCTGAACGGTCGCGTCGTGGAAGGGCCCCTGATGGACGCCGACCTGGCCTCCTTCACCGCGCCGCATCCGATCCCCGTGCGCACCGGCATGACGATCGGCGAGTTCGCGCGCATGGCCGCCGTCGAGCGCAAGATTCCCGTCACCCTCACGATCCTCGCGATGCAGGGCTGGGAGCGCGGGCGGTGGTTCGACGACACCGGGCTGCCGTGGGTCAACCCGTCGCCCAACATCCGGTCGCTCACGCAGGCGCTGCTCTACTCCGGCATCGGGCTGCTCGAGGCCACCAACCTGTCCGTCGGGCGCGGCACCGAGCAGCCGTTCGAGATCGTGGGCGCGCCGTGGATCGAGCCGCACGGTCTCGCCGCCGACCTCAACGGCCTGCGCCTGCCGGGCGTCATGTTCGAGCCGGTGATCTTCACGCCGGCCCTGAGCGCCGACCGGTATCCCAACGTGCCGTGCTCGGGGATCCGCATGATCGTCACGAACCGCGAGCAGATCCGGCCGGTGACGGTGGGGCTGGCGATCGCGACGGTGCTACGCGCGCGTCACCGCGACCAGTTCAGACCGGAGGCGATCCAGAACCTCCTCGTGAATCGACCGACGATGTGGGCCTTCCTGCGGGGCGAGTCGCTGGACCGGCTGGTGGCGTGGACCGAGGTGGACCGCAGCAACTTCCTGAACCGCCGGGCGTCGTACCTCATCTACCGGTAGCCTCCGGGCTCGGGTCACCACTCGCTGACGCGCACGCTCCCGGGCAGGTCCTCGCGCAGCCTGTCACGCCGGCTGCTCGGCACGGTGATGCGGGCGGCGTCGCCGTCGCTCACGAAGCGCTCCTGGGGGTGCCGGTCGAAGTAGCGCAGCCAGAAGACCAGGTCACGCTCGACCGCCTGGATGCGCGGCACGCGGAGCGGATCGAAGCCCCGCGAGAACGGGGAGGGCGCGGCGCCGCCGGCCACCATGAGGATCGCGTCGTGGCTGTAGCTGGCGCCCATGGCGCTGCCCCGGACGGCCCACGTGACGTCCCGCGGGTAGACGCCGTGGGGCAGGGCGAGCGTCCGGATCCGGTAGTCCGGCACGTGGCGCTGGATCCACTGCTGCGCCTCGGCGATCTGCTTCCGCACCACGGCCTCGGGATACTTGCCGAGGTTGGCGTGCCAGAGCGTGTGGTTGCCGATCTCGTAGCCCCGCTCGACGAGGAACCGGAGCTTCCGTCCCTCGTGCTCGGGCTGGTTGAAGAGCCGGTTGGGGCGGCTCGCGCCGGGGAGCACGAAGAACGTCGCGCCCCGTCCGAAGTCCGGCTTCTCCGCGATGAAGGCCTCCAGCACGCCCACCGCGCACTTCGGGTCGATGACCAGCGTGCCGCCCTGCTCGATGTAGCGGAACTGCCCCGGCGAGGAGTCGTCGAAGGTCAGGACGACGGGCGTGAAGCCCGCGGCCACGGTGATCTTGCCGTCGAGCAGGTCGTTCAGCGACTGCAGGCGGTACCCGCGGGCGTACAGGGTCTCCAGGTCGCGCCGGAAGTTCTCGGGCGTGCGGGTCCAGCGCTCCTCGGGGTAGTCGACCTTGTGGTACTCGAGGATCATCACGCGGCCGAGCTCGTTGGGGCGCAGGTCGGCGGCCGCGAACGAGACCACGATGAGGACGGCCGTGAGCAGCAGCGCCACCACGACGGCGATTCTCATGCGGCGGTTGGCCTCATCGCTCCGCCAGCGGGCTCTTCGCGCGGAGCGCCGCGCTCGTGTAGCTGTTGCGCGGGTTCCAGAGCATCCAGCCGGCGCCGCCGCCCTCGTCGGCGCCGCGGATCTGGTCGCGGACCTCCGTCACGCCGAAGCTCCGGCGGTCGAAGGCGTAGTCGCGAAAATCCTGCAGCCACGGCCGCACCTGCACCTGCGTGTGCGCCGCCCGCTTCTTGATGAGCCGCACGCTCTCGCGCACGACCTCGTACGAGTGCTGCACCGGATTGCGGAACCCCGGGATGCCGACGTGGTAGCCGGAGGGATAGACCATCGGGCAGATGTAGTCGAGGTGCGGCGCCAGCTCCTCGACCCGCTGGCCGATGTCGGTGTCGTTCTCGTTGAACGCGATGTAGCCGAAGACGTCGGCGGCGACGTAGCCGCCCTGGGCGCCCAGCTCCCGCCGCGCCCGCTCGAGGAATCCCGCGATCGCGGGCAGCCGCGTGGTCCTGGACACCGGCTTCGAGTACCGGGCGTTGGAGATCCGGCCGTCGGTGGGGAAGCGCACGTAGTCGAACTGCACCTCGTCGAAGCCCCGCTCGAGCGCCTCGTGGGCGAGGGCGATGTTGTAGTCCCACACCTCCTCGCGGAACGGATCGAGCCAGGCGAGGTTCTCGCGGTCGATCCACGGCTTGCCGGTCTTGACGTCGATCACCGCCCAGTCCGGGCGATGGCGGGCCAGCACGTTGTCCTTGAAGGTGACGATGCGGGCGATGGTGTAGACCCCGCGCGCCTTGAGATCGCTCATGAGGGCGTCGAACTGGCGCAGGGTGCCCGGGCCCTGCGCGCCCGCGCGGAGGGCGAGGTCGACCTTGGTCGGGTAGATGATCCAGCCGCGGTCGCCCTTGACGTCGATCACGACGGCGTTGAGCTCGGTGCGGCTCAGGAGGTCGAGGACCCGGCCCCGGATGCCACGGTCGCCGAAGCCGTAGTACGTCAGGTAGGCCGCCTTGATCACCTGCGGCTTGAGGACGATCTCCAGCGGCTCGCGCGTGGGCTCGACCACGACGCGCGCGTAGCCCGGCAGCTTGGCGATCAGCGAGGCGTGCGCCGGCGGCGTGATCGCGAACGTCCCGTCCTCCGCGGCGCGGTGCTCCCGGCCGCCCGCCACGATGGAGGCGCCCGCCAGCGGCTTGCCCTCGTCGTCGACGACCCGCCCGCGCACGGTCGCGGGCCACGCCACGCGCGGCACCTCGGGCGCCGTCGGCGCCGGCGCCACCGGCGGCGGCGGCACGAGCCCCGGCGGGAGACTCGCGCTCGGCGGCATCTCCATCGGCGGGATGACGACGGGCATCGCGGGCGGTACCGCCGCGGGGGCCGGTGTCAGCCCGGGCGGCACCGTCAGCGCGACCGGCGGGACGCGCGCGACGGTCGGCACCACCGTCATCGGCGCGCCGCGGTCGACGGCCGGCGGGATGCTCGCGACCATCGCCGGCGCGCTCACGACGACGGGCGGCGCGCTGACGATCAGCGGCGGCACGGCGGCGGGCGGCACGCTCGCGGGCGCCGGGGCGACGCTCACGACGTCCGGCAGCGCGCTCGCCGTCGCCAGCGACGCCTCCGGCAGGGCCGCCGGCGTGAGGGCCGCGACCACGACGCGCGGCCCGTGCTCGGCCACCTCACCCAGGCCGATGCGCTCCGGCGCGAGGACGGCGTAGCCGAACAGGATGGGCGCAGCGAGGAGCAGAACCGCGAAGCCCGAATCGACAACGGTCGTGCGCGTTGCAGATCCGGAAGGGCCTTCGGACATTTCCCGCTCCGACAATAGCGAAGGCAGTAGCACGCGCAAAGAAAAAATATGCGTAGCGCGTCTTACGCTTCTACAACCGTACAATCACCGAACATGACAGGTCAACCTTTCGCGTGTGAGCGCGCAGACCATCGAAAAGCCCGCATAAATGGGCTCGAGCTGCACTGGCTCGAGGCCGGCCCCGCCGGGGCGCCGCCCGTCTGTTTCCTGCACGGCGGCGCCGCCCACGCGCACTGGTTCGATCGCGTGATCCCCGCGTTCACCGAGCGCTTCCGCGTGATCTCGCTCGACCAGCGGGGCCACGGCCTCAGCGCGTGGGCCACGCCGCCCGCCTACGCCACCGAGGATTTCGCGGCGGACCTGCTCGCGCTGATGGAGCACCTCGGCTGGCCGCGCATGGCGCTGGTGGGTCACTCGATGGGCGGCCACAACGCGATGGGGTTCGCGGCGTGGCATCCCGAGCGCGTGTCCGCGCTGGTCGTCGTCGACTCGCGCCCGCAGCTGCCGCCCGACCGCATCGACCGCATGCGCGAGCGCGGGCAGCGGCCGCCGCGGCTGCACCCGACGGAGGACGACGCCGTCCGCTCGTTCCGCCTGCTGCCGAAGGAGACGACCGCCGACCCCGTTCTGCTCCAGCACCTGGCGCGGGCGGGCCTCGTCCGGACCGAGGGCGGCTACCGGTACCGCTTCGATCCCGGGTGCTACGCGAACCGGCAGCCGGTGAACTGCTGGCCGCTGCTGCCCCGCGTCACGGCGCCGTCGCTGGTCGTCCGCGGCGAGCTGAGCCCCATCCTGCCGGCCGACATGGCCGCCCGCCTGGGCGCCGCCATCCCGCGCGCCGAGGTGGTGGAGATCAAGGGCGCGTACCACCACCTCACCCTGGACGCGCCCGAGGCGTTCAGCGGCGTGCTCGACCCCTTCCTCCGGGATGTGCTGTGAACTCCTCGAATCAGCAGGGCTCGTGCATGGCGGCGTCGCGAGGCACGGGCTCGGTCGACGGCGCGACGGCCTCCAGCTCGAGCGCCGCCGCGAGCAGCGCGCGGGTGTAGGGCTCGGCGGGCGCCTCGAAGAGCCGCCCGGCGGCCGCGCGCTCCACGACGCGGCCCTCGCGCAGGACCACGATCTCGTCGCTTACCGCCCGCACGACCTTGAGGTCGTGGCTGATGAACAGGTAGGCGAGGCGATGGCGTGCCTGGAGCTCGCGCAGGAGGTCCACGATCTGCGCCTGCACCGACACGTCCAGCGCCGAGGTGGGCTCGTCGAGCACGACGAAGCGCGGCCTGAGGATCATGGCCCGGGCGATGGCGATGCGCTGGCGCTGGCCGCCGGAGAACTCGTGCGGGTAGCGGTCGCGCAGGGCGGGATCGATGCCGACCTCCGCGAGCGCCTCGGCCACCAGCGCGCGCCGCTCCGCGGCGCTGCCGCCGATGCGGTGGACGCCCAGCCCCTCGCCGACGATCTGGGCGACCGACATCCGAGGCGACAGCGCGCCGAACGGGTCCTGGAAGACGATCTGCATCTGGCGCCGCCGCGACCGGAGCTCCGGGCCGCGCAGCGCCAGGAGGTCCTCGCCCGCGACGCGGATGCGGCCCTCGGCGCGCACCAGCCGCAGCAGCGCGAGCCCGAGCGTCGTCTTGCCGGAGCCGCTCTCGCCCACCACGCCGACGGTCTGCCCCTCCCGCACCGTGAGGCTGACGCCGTCCACCGCCTTGATGTGGTCGACCACGCGCCGCAGGAGCCCCCGCCGCACCGGGAACCACACGCGGACGTCCTCGGCCTCCACCACCGCCGGCGCGTCCGCGCGCGGCCGGCGGTCGATCGGCCGCGGCCGGGCGGCGAGGAGGTGCCGGGTGTACGCGTGACGCGGCTGCTCGAAGACCTCCTGGGTCGGGCCCGCCTCCACGATCTCGCCCGCGCGCATCACGCACACGCGCTCGGCCATCTTGCCGACCACGGCCAGGTCGTGGGTGATGAGCAGGAGCGCCAGCCCCAGCTTCTGCCGCAGCTCGCGGAGCAGCGCGAGGATCTGGGCCTGGATGGTCACGTCGAGCGCCGTGGTCGGCTCGTCGGCGATCAGGAGGTCCGGCTCGTTGGCGAGGGCCATGGCGATCATCACCCGCTGCCGCTGCCCGCCGGAGAGCTGGTGGGGATAGGCGTCGAGCCGCCGCTCGGCCTCCGGCAGGCCGACCAGGCGAAGCAGCTCGAGGGTCCGCGCGCGGGCCGCCGCGCGCGCGAGCCCCCGGTGGATGCGGAGCGTCTCGTTGACCTGCTTCTCGATGGTGTGCAGCGGGTTCAGCGACGTCATCGGCTCCTGGAAGATCATGGCGATGCGGTCGCCGCGCACGGCGCGCAGCACGGCCTCGGGCGCCCCGAGCAGCTCCTGGCCGCGGAACCGGATGCTCCCCGCCGGGTGCCGCGCCTTGGGGTAGGGCAGGAGCTGCATGATGGACAGCGCGGTCACCGACTTGCCCGATCCGCTCTCGCCGACGAGCGCCAGCGTCTCGCCGCGGTCGATGTCGAACGAGGCGCCGCGGACCGCCACCGACTCGCCGCCGTCGACGGCGAACGAGACCGCCAGGTCCCGGACCTCGAGGAGCGCGCTTGTACGATCCCCACTCACGGCGCGCTCCGCGTATACGGCGCGCTCCGCGTATAAGGAAGGGCAGACGGGATCCGGGAGAGGGTCGCCGCGTGGCGCTTGAGGCGGAGTCCTCGGCAGTGAGATTGGCGCCCTCGCCCGGTGCTCAAGACTCGAACGGTATCCTGAGGCGCCGAGGGCGTCCTCGCGTGGACAAGCGTGAGCATGGGCACCGGCTCCGAGGCTCCCAGGCCATCCCGTCGGAAAGGACGCCGATGCGCTTCGTGGGGATTGATGTGGCCGCCGAGCAGCACGTGGTGGCGATGGTCGACGGGGCGGAGGCCGTGGTGCTCAAGGCGACGGCCTTTACCGAGGATGCCGAGGGGTATCAGAAGCTCCTGAGTCTGCTCGGCCCGCCCGTCGACACGCTCGTGGCCATGGAGGCGACCGGCCATTACTGGAAGAATCTGTTCGCGGCCCTGGTGGCCGCCGGCTTTGCGGTCGCGCTGTTGAATCCGCTGCGCACCCGTCGCTTCGCCGGCGAGGAGCTGCAGCGCACGCAGACCGATGCCATCGATGCCCTGGGAATCGCCCGCTTCGCCGCCCAGAAGCGCCCGCTGGCCAGCCGCTTGCCGGATCGGGCCACCGAGGAGCTGCGCGAGCTCGTGCGGTTCCGCGATCGGCTGGTCCAGGACTTTGGCGACCGCGTACGCCAGCTCCACCGGCTCGTCGACCTCGGCTTCCCCGAGTTCACCCGCTATGTCCGGGACCTCGGCAGCGCGCTCGCGACGGCGCTCCTGCGCGACTACCCCACGGCCGCCGCCTTCCACGGGGTCTCCCTCCGCCGCCTGGCCGGGCTCCGCTACGACGGCCGCCACAAGATCGGTGACGAGCTCGCCACGGCCTTGCGCGCGGCCGCCGCGCGCTCGGTCGGCCGCCACCATGGCGAGGCCTATCGGATTCAAGTCCGCTATACCTGCGAGGACCTCGACCTCCTGCGGCGCCGCCTGCGCGATCTCGAGCGCGATATCGAACGCCTGCTCGATGACCACGAGGTCGGCCGGCTCCTGACGACGATCGAGGGTATTGGTCCCCAGACCTCCGCCCGTCTCGTGGCGACGTTCGGTAACTTCGCCGGCTTCCCCAGCGGCGCCGCCCTCGCCTCCTATGTCGGCGTCATTCCCGGGCTGCGGCAGTCCGGCAAGCGGACCTCGCCCCGGGCGAGCCTGACCCCTCTCGGCGCCGCCCACCTCCGGGCGAAGCTGTGGATGCCGGTGCTCACGGCCGTCCGCAAGAATCCGTGGCTCCGCGCGTACTACGAGCGCCTCATCGCTCGTGGCAAGCTTCCGAAGGTCGCCTTGGTCGCGGCGATGCGGAAGCTGCTCCACGCCGTCTACAGCGTGGCGACCCATCGCCGCCCGTTCGTGCCGAATCTGGTCGCGGTGGAGACACCCCGGTGAAAAAATCGCTTGACGGCCGTCACGGTATCTCACTGGACGCGGCGGGGATCGAAGGCGTCGCGCACGGCCTCGCCGACGAAGATCAGCAGCGACAGCATGACGGCCAGGGTGAAGAACCCCGTGAGGCCGAGCCAGGGGGCCTGGAGGTTCGCCTTGCCCTGCGCCAGCAGCTCGCCGATCGACGCCGAGCCGGGCGGCAGGCCGAAGCCGAGGAAGTCGAGCGAGGTGAGCGTGGTGATCGACCCGTTCAGGATGAAGGGCAGGAAGGTGAGCGTGGCGACCATGGCGTTGGGCAGCACGTGGCGCGCCATGATCAGGCCGTTCGGCACGCCGAGCGCGCGCGCGGCGCGCACGTAGTCGAAGTTCCGCGCGCGCAGGAACTCGGCGCGCACCACGCTCACGAGCGTCATCCACGAGAAGAGCAGCATGAGGCCGAGCAGCCACCAG
>DASUPA010000268.1:0-3702 GCA_036276335.1 Candidatus Methylomirabilota bacterium
TGCCGCTTCACGGTGAACTCGCTCACGACGAGGCGCTTGGCGATCTGCGGATTGCTCAGTCCCTCCGCCAGCAGGCGCAGCACGTCGAGCTCGCGCGGGCTGAGCCCTCCCGGTCTCGCCGGCCCGGTGCCCGTGGGCCGCCCGGACGCCCGATCGAGCAGCGCGCGCGCGCCCTGGAGATCGCAGGCGGCGCCGAGCTCCGCGAACACGCGCGCCGCGCGCTCCAGCTCCGCGCTCGCGGCCTCCGGGCGGCGCAGGGCAAGCAGGGAGCGCGCCAGGTCGACCCGCACGCGGGCCGTCTCGTAGCGGGCGCCGGCGCGGGCGAGCAGCGCGATCGCATCCTCGAAGGCGCTGCGAGCCTGCTCGTGGTCGCCCCCCGCTGCCGCGACCAGTCCCCGAGCGGTCCTGGCGCTCGCCCGGAGCGGGTCCGTCGCGACCGTCTCGGCCAGCTGCTCGATCTCCTGCAGCGCCCGGGCATCGGGCGGGCGGCCGAGCGACAGCTCGGCGCGGAGGAGCAGCTCCCCGGCGAGCGCGCGATCGACCTTGTTCGCCGGCGGCGCCTGGTCGAGGAACCGTCGCGCGTGGTCCGCCGCCACACGTGCCTGGCCGCGCTCGAGCGCGATGGCGGCACGCACCAGCCGCCCGTAGGGATGCCAGTCGACCCGCTCGAGCAGCGCCTCTGCCTCCTCGAACCGCCCCTGGCGCCGCCGGAGCTCCGCCAGCCGGACCAGCGCCTGTTCCTGCATCGAGGGCCGGGCGCCGGCCAGGTGTCGGATGGCCTGCTCCAGCTCGGCCTCGGCGTCGGCGGACGCGCCGCCCCACATCAGCACCGCGGCGTGCTGGATCCGGCACACCGACGACAGCACGCGCCAGCTGACGCGCGCCGAGAACTCCTTCACCCGATCGCACCACTCCGCCGCGCGGCCGAAGTCCCGGACGAGCTCGCAGGCGGTCACGAGGTGACAGCACGAGATCCCGATCGCCAGCGGGTTCGTCATGTCGCCCGAGAGCGCCGCGGTCGCCGCCTCCTCGAGCTGCCGCATGCCGTCGTCGACGGCGCCGCGCATGACGCGCGCGAGCCCCTCGAGCGAGAGCGCCATCATCTCGGCATCGGCATCGCCGAGCGCGCGGCCGATCGCGACCGCCTCGGCGGCGACGTCGGCCGCGCGGGCGGTGTCCTGGCCCGTCGCGAGCGCGAGCTCGCAGTCCCAGACACGGAGCCACGCGTGCTCGGGAACCGCGGGGGATCCCTCGAGCAGACGCGCGGCGCGGCGCTGCCATCCGCGGGCGACCGACGTCTGTCCCCGGAAGTGGAACGAGTCCATGGCGATCGCCATCGCCATGCGGGCGGCGCCCCGGCGGTCGCCGCGGCGCCGGTAGAGCTGATAGGCGCGCTCGCGCGCCTCGAACACCGCCTTGGCATCGTCGAGCCACCACGCCGCGAGCCCCAGGCCTTCCAGAACCTCGGGTTCCTCCCCGAGGGCTCGCGCGGCCTCGAGCGCGCTGCGCGCGTCTTGCCACTGACCGCGCGCCAGCCGCTCGTTGGCGCTGGCCAGCAGCGCGCGCGCCTCCTCCGCCTTCATCGTGCGAAGCATCCCTCGACACCCCCGCCGCGGCAAGAGCGGCCCGGCATGGCCCGATCGGACCAGTCGGGTCGCCACCGAAAAATGGTCCTCCCGGGCGATGCCGGCGCGCGTGGCCGGCGTCAGACTTTCGCCTGAGCGCAGGTCTTCGGGAACGCAGCTCTTCGATGGCAGGAGGCGGGGATGACGACGCGAACGACGATCGAGGTGGCCGGTCTCGACGGGACGGTGGTCGCTCTGCGACGGGAGCCGCTCGAGGCGCTGGTCTCGAGGCTCGCCGGGACGCTGCTGCGTCCCGGCGACGACGGGTGGGCGGAGGCGGTGCTCGTCTGGAACGGCATGGTGAACCGGCGGCCCGCGCTGATCGTCCAGCCGACCTCGGCGGCCGACGTCGCCGCCGTGATCGAGTTCGCGGCCGCGCATCGTCTGCTGCTCGGGATCAAGGGCGGTGGTCACAACATCGGCGGGACCGCGCTCGCCTCGCGGGGGCTCACCCTCGACATGTCGCGCATGCGCCAGGTGACCGTCGATCGCGACGCGCGGCGGGTCCACGCCGGGCCGGGATGCCGGCTGTCGGACGTCGATCGGGCGACCCAGCAGCACGGCCTGGCCACCGTGCTCGGCTTCGTGTCCGAGGTCGGCATCGCCGGCCTCACGCTCGGCGGCGGCTTCGGCTACCTGACGCGCCGCTTCGGGTGGACCGTGGACAACCTCGAGGAAGTCGAGATCGTGACCGCCGACGCTCGTGTCCGCGTCGCCAGCCGCACGGAGAACGCCGAGCTGTTCTGGGCGCTGCGCGGCGGCGGCGGCAACTTCGGCGTCGTGACCCGCTTCACGTTCCGGCTGCACGAGGTGGGCCCGATGGTGCATGGCGGGCTCATCGCCTGGCCGTTCGAGCGGGCCGCCGACGTCCTCCGGACGTACCGGACGCTCACGCTCAGTGCTCCGCGGGAGCTCGCGGTCTGGCTCATGCTCCTGCGCGCTCCGGCGGCGCCGTTCGTTCCGGAGCCCTGGCACGGCCGCCGGATCTGCGCCATGTCCGTCTGCTACACGGGAGACCTGGCGCGCGTCGAGCGTGTGCTCGAGCCGCTCCGCACGCTCGGCGAGCCCGTGGTCGACCTCCTTCGCCGGCAGCCGTACGTCGAGGTGCAGTCCTACCTGGACGCGACCGAGCCCAAGGGCCACCACTATTACTGGAGGACGGAGTACGTCGCCGAGCTGTCCGACGAGCTGCTGTCGACCTGCCGTGACCTCTTCGCCCGGTTCACCAACCCGGCCGCGCAGCTGGGGATCCTCCACCTCGGCGGGGCCCTCAACGAGCGCGACGCGGACGACGGCGCGGTCGGCAACCGGGACGTGCGCTACGCGTGCGGCGTGCTCGGGATGTGGGAGCCGCAGGAGCCCGAGGCCGGCGCGTACCGGGCGTCGGTCGACGAGGCGTGGCGCCGACTCCGGTCGTTCGGGACCGGCGGCAACTACGTCAACTTCCAGCTCGCCGAGGACGATCACGCCCGGACCGTGGACGCCTACGGGAAGAACTACGAGCGCCTGCGGCGCGCCAAGGCCGCGTACGATCCCGGCAACCTGTTCCGGGTGAACCGCAATGTGCTCCCGGCGACGTGAGGGCCCAGCAGAATGCCGGCGTCGGCGCTCACGTGATCAAGGGGAGCTCGACGGTGAAGATCGCGCCCCGGTCGAGGCCGGCGCTCTCGGCGCGGATGACGCCCCCGTGCGACTCGACGAGGTGGTGGACGATGGCGCGGCCGCGGCCGACCCCGCCCTGGCCCTTCGCCGCCGCGCCCTGCCTGAAACGGTCGAAGAGGTGCGGCAGCAGCTCGGGCTCGATGCCGCAGCCGTTGTCGCGCACGCTCAGCACGGCCCGCGAGTCGTGGCCGTGGAGCGACACCTCGACGGCCCCGCCGGGCGGCGTGAACTTGATGGCGTTGCCGACGAGGTTGAGAACGATCTGCTGCACTCGCGCGCCGTCCCCGAGCAGGGCGTCGACGGGCCGACGATCGGGTGGCTGGGCACGCACACCGACATCGACGACCGGCGCCGCGCGAGCGATCTCGCCGAGGAGGCGGTCCACGCGCGCGACGAGTTCCTGTCGATCGCCTCG
>DASUPA010000269.1:0-9685 GCA_036276335.1 Candidatus Methylomirabilota bacterium
CCGCCGATCACGAGCGCGCGTCGGCTGAAGCGCCTGCCGAACGTCGCCTCGGCCGCCACCGACGGCGCCGCGTCGGCCATCGGGCCGGTCCGCGCCGCCGCGCCGCCCCGCCGCCCGAGAGCGCGGCGCAGGGAGCCGAGCAGCCGCGCCGCGATGGCGCTGCGCGGCGCGTCGGGGGCCGTCTCCTCGCCGTAGTAGTGCGTGTAGTAGTGCGTGTAGGTGTAGCCGGAGACCTCCGTCTGCAGGTCGTTCAGCACGATGCCCCAGACCTTGGCGCGCGCGCTCTCCAGGTGCGCCTTCGCGCGCTTGAGCACGAGCCGGCCGACCTTGCCCGCCTGGTACACGAGGAGCACGCCGTCCACCTGACCGGCCACGATCGCCGAGTCGGTCACGGGCAGGATCGGCGGCGTGTCGATCAGCACGATGTCGTACTCCGCGCTCACCGCCGCCAGGAAGTCGCGCATGGCCGCCGTCGAGAGCAGCTCGGACGGATTGGCGGGAATCGGGCCCGCCTCGATGATGTGCAGGTTGTCGAGGCCGGGCGAGGCCATGATGTCTTCCATCTCGAACCGGCCCATGAGGATGTCGGCGACGCCGCGCACGCAGTCCCGCCACGGCACGCTGCCGACGAGGATGTCGGACAGCCCCGGCTCGCGCGGGATCCCGAAGAAGCGGTGGATCGACGGCCGGCGCATGTTGGCGCCGACGAGCAGGGTCTTCTGCCCGCTCTGCGCCATCGTGAGGGCGAGGTTCACGATGGTCGTCGTCTTGCCCTCCTGCAGCGTCGGGCTCGTGACCACCAGGACCTTGCCGCCGCGCTCCATCCGCTGGAACTGGATGTTCGTCCGGAGCGTGCGGTACGCCTCCGCCACCGGCGACTTCGGATCGAAGTGCGTGATGAGCAGCGAGTGGCTCTGCAGCGCCTCCGGATCCATCTGTGCCAGCGCCGGCCGCCGCTCGAGGAGGCGCTCCATCGTCCCCCGCGGGTCGATGTGGGGCACGAGGCCGAGCACCTTGACGTCGAGGTACGACTCGACGTCCTCGATCGTCCCGATCGAGGTGTCGAGCGTCTCCTGCACGAACGCGAGCACGAGGCCGAGCATCAGACCGAGCAGGCCGCCCACGAGCATCGTGTTGAGCGTGTCGCCGCCCACGGGCGCGCCCGGGTCGGTGGCGGGACGGACGAGCGTCACCTCCTCCACGCCCTCGGCCTCCTTGATCAGCGCCTCCTGGTGCTTCGTCTTCAGGAGCGTGAGGAGGTCGTCGTTGACCTTGGCGTCGCGCTGCAGCCGCTGGAGCCCCAGCTCGACGGCCGGGACCTCGCGGTTCTTCTGCATCAGCTCGCCCATCTGGCGGGCGAGGATGTCCTCGCGGTTCCTGAGGGTGGCGATCTGCGCCCCGAGCTCCCGCCGCACCTCGAAGCGCACCTCGCGCAGGCGCTCGTCGATCGCCTGCAGGCGCGGGTGCTTCTCGGTGACCTCGAGGGCGAGCTGCGTGCGCTCCATCGTGAGCTCGCTCTGCGCCGCCTGGAGGCGCTGCAGGGCCGGGTTCGTCGACTCGACGTACACGCGCTCGGCGCTGGCCGGATCGGTCCGCGCCAGCCGCGTCTGCAGCTGCTCGAGCTCGATCCGCTGCTGCCGCGTCCGCTCCATGTCGCCGCGGACCTGCGTGAAGAGCGACAGGAGCACGGTCGACTCCGCGCCGGGCGAGATCACGCGGTTGGCGTCGCGGAAGGCCCAGATCTCCTCCTCCGCGCGCTTGACCCGCGCCTCCACCTCCCGGAGCTGCGCCTCGATGAACTTCCGCGCCTCCGTGAGGCGGGCGTTGCGGATCTGCCGGTTGTAGTCGCGGTAGACCTCGGCCACCGTGTTGGCGAGGTCGCGCGCCTCGCGCGGATTCGTCGACGTGGCGGTGATCTCGAGGATGCTGGTGCTCGGCACGCGGCTCGTCGTGATCTTGCCGCCGACGGCGTCGAGCGTGGCCTGGTAGCTGCGCGACTCGCGGACCGCGGTGTGGCCGCCCCCGGCCGGCAGGCGGCCGAGGCGCCGCGCCACCTCCTCCAGGACGGGATAGCTCTTGATGAGCGTCGCCTGCGTCTCGATGCTGTCGGAGCTGGAGTAGGAGAGCACTTCCACGAGCAGCCCGGAGAGGTTGGTGGCCTGCTCGAACTTCACGGTGGCCGTCGCCTGGTACACCGGGACCTTCTGGCGGGCGAGCCAGAGGCTGAACAGCATGGTCGCCACCGTGGTGGCGATGATCCACGTCCGCCGGCGCCGCACGATCAGCCAGTAGTCGCGGAGGTTCATCTCGTACTGCGCCACCGCTACCCCCTCACCGGCCGTCCTCGCCGACGGGGCCCGTGATGTAGACGAACGGCGCCTCCGCGAGGTCGACGATTCGGGGCGCGCCGAGACGGCGCCCCTTGCCGTCGAGAACCACCTCGACCTGCGGTCGGAGCGGATGGTGGCGATTGACGGCGACCACGCGTCCGACCTCCTCGGTGTTCAGGCGGACCATGGTCCCCGGCGGGAACACGGAGATCTCGGACAGGATGGCCTTGATCAGCGGCGAGGCGAACTGGTCGCCTCGTGTCTTGACGATGTCGCGGATCGCCTCGTGCGGCCGGAGCCTCGGCCGCGAGGCCGACGGCACCGTGAGCGCCATGTACGCGTCCACCAGCCCGATGATCCTGGCGTCGGGGTCGATGCCGGCGCCCTGGAGACCGCGCGGGAAGCCCTGGCCCTTCTCGCGCTCGTGGTGATCGAGGATCGCGGTGACGATGCGCGGGTCGGGCGGCGACCAGCGCTCGACGATGGCGGCGGAGAGCCTCGGGTGCGACCGGTACGCCGCCAGCTCCTGGCCCGCGAGCGCGGCGGCGCGCTCGACGAGCGACGGCGGCAGCTCCCACAGGCCGGCGTCGAAGAGCGCGGCCGCGAGGCCGAGCCGCCGGAGCCGGGCCGGGTCGTACCCGAGCGTGGCGCCGAGCCGGAGGGTCAGCACGCAGACACGCGCCTGGTGAAAGGCGACGGGGTCGGCGCGGGTGGACGCGGCCGGGTCGTGCGCCACCCAGAACAGGTCCGGCGAGGCCGCCAGCGACGCGGCCGCGCAGTCCACGAGTGCCTCGAGCCGCGCCCACGGGAACGCGCCGTCGTGCACGCAGTCGCGCGCCTCGAGGAGCAGCTGCTCCAGCGCGGCGAAGAGCGGCGCCGACGGCTCGCTCGGCGCGGCGGGCGCACGGGCCGGCTCCGCCGGGACGACCGGGTCGGCGGCGACGGCGTTCGCGAGGCTCACGCGGCGCGTGGGGACGACGGCCGGCCGGTCGGCCGGCTCCGCGGCCGCGTCCGCCGCCGGTGGCGTCCCCGGCGCCGGCGGCGGCGCGGGGGCCGGCCGCGCGTCGCGGACGATCCCGCGCACGAGGTCGCTCATGCGCACCATCAGGACACGCCCACCATGTCCTTGATGACCTCGGCCACGATCTTCTCCCCGACCTCGCCGGCCCGCCTCGTGTACCCCACGAGGAGCGCCACGTCGCAGACGTTGTTGATCTCGCGCGGCGTGCCGCGCGTGAAGTCGAAGATCAGCTGGATCGCGTCCTCGGTGAAGAGCGGCCGCGTGCGCCCGGCCATCTTCAGGCGGTGCGCCACGTAGGCGGCCGTGTGCGCGTCGTCGAGCGCGTTCAGGTGGTACCGGATGGCGATCCGCTGGTCCAGGTGCTTCAGCGCGCGGATCTTCTCGCGCAGCTCGGGGGAGCCGATGAGGAGCACCGTGACCAGAAAGCGGTCGTCGGTCTGGAAGTTCATGAGCAGCCGCAGCTCCTCGAAGAGGCTCGCGTCCTCGAGGAGCTGGGCCTCGTCCACGATGACCACCGTGTCGCGCCCGTCGCGGAAGTTGCGGAAGAAGAGATCGTGCAGCAGGTGGAGGAGCTCCGGCTTGCTGCGCTCGGTCGTCTCCACGCCGAGCTGGTAGAGCACCTCCCGGAGGAAGTCGACGGCGTCCCACCGGGGGTTCGTGAGCAGCCCGATCTCGTAGCGCTCGGCCTCCAGCCGCTGGATCAGCGCCCTCGACACCGTGGTCTTGCCGCACCCGTACTCGCCGGTGAGCATCCCGCAGCCCTTGCGGTGGCGGACCGTGTAGACGAGGCGGACGAGCGCCTCCTCGTGCTCCGGCGACAGGTAGAAGAACCTGGGATTCGGCGAGTTGTCGAAGGGCGGCTCGGTGAGCTCCCAGTAGGCCTCGTACATGCTAGTCGCGTTCGATCGGCCCGTTGAAGAGCACGAAGATCCCCGTGTAGGCCGTGATGAGGCTCGCGACCAGCGAGGCGATGGTCACGTAGTCCTGCCACCACTTCACGGCGACCTCGGGCACCGTGATCACGGCCCCGGCTTCCAGCGGCGGCGCCTCCGCCATGGCGTACGTCCGCCCGCTGCGGAAGGTCACCGTGGCCGCCCGCAGCTTCGCGCGGCCGCCCGGCCCGCCCGCCGCGGCCAGGTACTCCCGGGCCGTGAGGTCGGGACGGAAGTCCTGCGCGCCGGGGCTCTTCACCTCGCCGACGACGTAGACCTTGTCCTCCACGACCGGCAGCACGACCACGTCGCCGTTGTGGACGAGGATGTTCTGCGTCTCGTCCTTGTCGATGAGCAGCCGGTGGAGGTCCACCGGGATGCGCTGGGCGGGGCCCGCGTCGGCGCGGTCGACGTACGCCAGGCGCAGGTCGGCGAACGGCGCCGCGCCGCCCGCCTTGATCACGACGTCCCTGATGCGCTCGCCCCGCGCGAGCTCGAGCCGCTGCACCACGGTGGGCTTGCCGGCGGTGCTCGTCTTCGACCCGTCCGAGCCGTTGAAGGCACCGCGGACCTCGACGACGTCCTGGATGACCGTCAGCGGTGGCACGTAGAGGACGTCGCCGCCCTGCAGTGGCACGTCGGCGGTGCGCAGGTCGAGCGAGGTGGTCTCCTTGCGGCCGTCGGGACCCACGCGGGTGAGCCGCGCGTCGCCGATGGCGCCGGTGGGACCGAGCCCGCCGGTCAGCTCGAGCAGGTCGCCGAGGGAGCCGCCGTCGGGCAGCTCGTACTCGCCGGGACGGCGGACCGCGCCGTGGAGGGTCACCGCGGCCCGCCGCGGCGGCACGTGGATCCGCATGCCCTCCTGCACGAACGGGTTCTGGCTGATGTCGCCCTTCAGCTCGAAGCGCAGGAGGTCGACCTCGGTCGTCACGCCGTTGCGCGTGACCTGCACGTGGCGCACGCTGCCGCGGGAGGTCACGCCGCCGGTGGCGAGGATCACCTCGTGCAGCCGCTGGGTGGCCGATGCCTGCAGCGTGCCGGGCCGCTCCACCTCGCCGGAGACGATCATCTCGAAGGCGCGCGGCGTGTGGACCATGATGCTGACGTCGGCGAACCGGAAGATCGAGCGGGCGCGCGCGGTGATGATGCGGTTGGCCTCGAGCAGCGTCCGGCCGCCGACGCTCATCGTGCCGAGCGGCGGCAAGGCGATGGCGCCCTCGGGATCCACCACGATCTGCTGGCGATTGACGTCGACGCGGCCTACGATCTGAACCTCGATGACGTCGCCGGGCCCGAGCCGGTAGTCCGGACCGGCGATCGTGCGCGCGGGCACGCCGAAGAGCGCGCCGGTGTCCGAGCGCGTCGGGTTGAGCGGGGCGAACGCCCCGGGCGATCGCGGCGTCGGCTGGGTGGCGGGCGGCGGCGCACCAGGTGTCGGAATTGTTTGCGCGGGGAACTGTTGGGGAGAGGCGGCGGAGGGGGAAAGAAGGCAGCCGATCAGGAGCAGGCTGACCGCTCTACGCATCGCACGAGGGTTCTCGCGTAGACATGGCCGACGTAATGGCGTATTTTCCCAAGTTCGCCGGCGAAGCTCCAAGGAAAAAGGTAGACTTTTTCATAGGTTTTGCAATAGTGGCGAGCAGCGTGGACGCGAGGTTTCGATGACTCCGCAGACGGCCCGCGCCGTCGTCGCGGCGGCGATTCTTTTCGCCTTTGGCGGCGCGGGGTTCGCAGCCTATGGCTGGCTGGGCACGACCGCCGGCCGCAGCAAGCCGGCGGCGCCCTCGCCGATGGGGACCGCCGACGCGCTGCAAGCGGCCTTCGTGACGGTCGCCGAGCAGGTCCGCCCGGCCGTGGTCCACCTTGGCACCGTGCAGGTGTCCCGCTCACGACGGCCGCCGGTCGTCCCGGGCCCCAACGCCGACGACCCGTTCTTCAAGGACTTCTTCGACCAGTTCTTCGGCCGCAGCGGACCGGGCCAGCGCGAGGAGTTCCGGACGCCAGGCCTGGGCTCGGGCGTCATCATCGACAAGCGCGGCTACGTGCTGACCAACTTCCACGTGGTCAAGGGCGCCGACGGCGTGACCGTGCGCCTGTCGTCGAAGCAGGAGTTCCGCGGCCGCATCGTCGGGTCGGACGCCAAGACGGACATCGCCGTCATCAAGTTCGAGCCCGACGGGGACCTGCGGGTAGCCACCCTCGGAGACTCCGACACGCTGCGCGTCGGCGAGTGGGCGATCGCCATCGGCAATCCGTTCGGGCTCGACCAGACGGTCACGGTCGGCGTGGTGAGCGCGGTCGGCCGGGCCGACGTCGGCATCGCGACCTACGAGAACTTCATCCAGACCGACGCCTCGATCAATCCCGGCAACTCCGGCGGACCGCTCGTGAACCTGCGCGGCGAGGTCATCGGCATCAACACCGCGATCGTGGCCACCGGACAGGGCATCGGCTTCGCGATTCCCGCAAACATGGTCAAGCGCGTGACGGCGCAGCTCATCGATCGCGGCAAGGTGACGCGCGGCTGGATCGGCGTCTCGCTGCAGCCGATGTCGAAGGAGCTGGCGCAGGCGCTCGGCGTGCCCGACGCGAAAGGCGCGGTCGTCGCGCGCGTGCACCCCGGCAGCCCCGCCGAGAGCGCCGGCCTCGCCCCGAACGACGTGGTGACGCGCTTCGACGGGGTCGGCGTGGACGACTACCACCACCTCCAGCGACTGTCGTCGGACGCGGAGGTGGGCAGGACGGTCAAGGTCGACTACGTGCGTCGCGGCGAGCGCAAGACCGCCAGCGTCAAGATCGCCGAGTCACCCGACAGCGCCGCTGCCCGGCCTTAGCGAGATGGGGGGCTCGGGGGCGCCCCCCCAAGCCCCCCGGGCGGCTCGGGGCCCCCCGGCGGAGCCGTGGCGCCCCTCGATCTACGCCACGAACGGCGGGATCGGCGGGATCTCCACCTGCTGCGTGCGGACGTCGCGCACGCCCGGCACCGAGCGGGCGACGTCGACCGCGTGGTCGAGCGCGGCCGTGCCCTCCAGGGTGACGATGCCGTCCTGCGCCTCGACGGTGATGCGGTACCGGCGCGTCTCCGGGTGCGTCGCCAGCGCCACCTGCACGCGGGAGGCCAGCGCCCGGGAGGCCACCAGCTTGCGCCCCGCCTCCGTCGTCGTCATC
The DNA here is from genome assembly GCA_036276335.1 of Candidatus Methylomirabilota bacterium. Classification (GTDB taxonomy): domain Bacteria; phylum Methylomirabilota; class Methylomirabilia; order Rokubacteriales; family CSP1-6; genus AR12. Next base: position 7,452 of record DASUPA010000269.1, read on the forward strand.
TCCGGCCGGCGCACGAGCGCCTCGATCATCTCCACGACGGCGTCGTAGCTCTGCCGCTCGGTGTTCACGATGAGCTCGTAGAGCAGCGGATCGTTGATGTCGACCTCGTAGAGGTAGCGCATGCGGCCGGACTTCTCGCTGTCGTCGCGGCGGACGAAGTCGGCGGCCGCGCGCTGGTTCGGCGTCTCCCCGGTCATGGCCGCCACCCGGCGGATCCAGCATTTCACGCGATGCTCGAAGGGCGCGATGACCCGGACCCGGACGACGTGCGGCACCCCGCGCAGGAGCCACTGCCCGCCGCCGCGCATGAAGACGCAGTTGTCGAGCTCGGCCAGCTCGAGCAGCGTCGTCTGCAGCACCGTGATGTGGTGGCGCGTCTCGGCGTCGAAGCGCTCGAAGATGGTCGGCTTGGACTCGTCGAGATGCGACAGCTTCTCCTCGGCGAGGCCGTACCGCCGTCCCGCGTCCTGCAGGAGCTCCTGGTCGACGTAGCGATAGCCGAGACGCTGTCCGAGCGCCATGCCGATCTCCGGACCGCCCGCGCCCATCTGGGTCGACACGACGATGATGGCCATGCGTCACCCCCGCCGGTACTTGTCTCGAAACGCCGTCGGCGCGATGGCGATCCGCTTGCCGGCGACGTCATCCAGGATGTAGACCTCGTCACTGAGCGAGCCGCTCGCGAAGACCTCGAACACCTCGAGCGCGGACTCCAGCGTCGCGCCGGGCTGCTGCGCCATCAGGCTCTCCACCGCCGCGATCGACAGCCTCGCCATCCGGTCCCCTCCGAAGTGCCGCCAAGGGTAGCCGAGGCCCGGGATCGACGCAATGAGGCCTACCCCGCGCGGCGCTCCGTCGAGGAGCTGGGCGGCGGGGGCGGTACCACGGCCAGCGGCGGGCGGTCGAACGCCGGCACGAACGAGTACGCCGGCCACGGCCCCGTCGGCACCACGGCGACGCCGGTCGCGCGCGAGGCGATGGGCGCGATCCGGGCCAGGAACTCCGCGAGGTCCGTCCGGGGGACGAGGAACGCCACGGAGGCGATCACGTTGCCGCCACTGCCCGCCGGGCGGTAGCGCCACGGCTCGACCCCGGCGCGGCCGACGAGCTGCTCGGCGAGTGCCTGGAGCTCCCGCTCGCCCGGCCCGCGCGGCAGATCGATCCCGCTGTCCAGGCGCAGCAGCTTCACGCTCATCTCCACGCAGCCGCGCACCTGCGCGAGCGCGGCCTCCAGCGCCGGCCGCTGCGCGCCGAGCCAGGTATCGGCCTCGTCGGCCGCCACCGTGGTGCCGTAGCGGAAGGGCAGGACGGCGTGCGCGTCGAGCGTGGAGGCGACGACGTCGTGGTGCAGGGCGAGCGTCTTGGGATTGGCGGGAGGCACGGCGTCGAGGGCGCTGCCGAGGAGCAGCAAGGGGCCGAGCCGACGGCGATCCACGGACGCGCCGGGCACCACGGCGGGCGGCGGCCGCCACGCAGGCGGGAGGCCCTCGACCACGGCGTACATGTAGAACATCGCTGCTCCTGCGGCCCGGGGGCCCGAAGGTCGGCCGAGTGGCCCGAGCGTACGGAGGCCGCCTCCCGGCGTCAAGCGGTTCCTGTGCGATAATCGGGCCGTCGTGCGCTCGCTTCCTCGCGTCCGTGCCAGCGCGCTCGCTGCCGCGACCGTCGTGCTGCTCGCGGGCCCCGTCGCCGCGGGCTCGCGGGCGCCCGAGCTCCCGCCGGGGATGCCGGCGGCCACGCGCGCGCGCCTGGAGCCGGTGACCGAGCTCGCCTCGCTGGCGACCCAGGTCGAGGGCCAGCCGTTCCAGGCGCGCCGGGACCTCTTCGAGTACCTGCTCGACCATCCGGATTTCGCGACGCACGTGACGCGCGTGGTCCGGGCGGCGCGGTACCGCATCTGGAGCGTGCCGGGCGGCTTCGGTATCGACGACGGATGGGGCACGGTGGGCACCTTCGAAATCGTCTACGTGGCGCCCGGCATTCGCGTCATGCACGCCAAGGGCGAGTACCAGCCCCGCGTGCTCCCGGACATCCAGGGCGAGGCGATCGTGACCATCAGCTACGCCGCGACCCCGGCCGGCGAGGGCAAGTCCACGATCGCCGCCGCGGTGGGCAGCTACGTGAAGCTCGACAGCGCCATCCTCCGGGCCGTCGGCATGCTGGCGACCTCGGTCGCGCAGGCCAAGGCCCGGAAGGAGGGCGTGCGCCTGGTGAAGACCTTCGCGCGTGCGGCG
>DASUPA010000270.1:0-5172 GCA_036276335.1 Candidatus Methylomirabilota bacterium
TCGTAGATCATCTCGGCTCCTTTCACGGCGCGGAGCCGGGCTCCGCGCGGTCGCGCCTCATGCCGGCCGATGGTACGCGAACGCCGTCCCCTGCGCAAAACGCCGGCGCGGTCCGCTCGCGCGGCAAACGGTGCTATAACCGTACGGCCGCGCCGGCGGCGCGGCCGTCGCGAGGGCGCGCTGCCGATCGACGAACGACGTCGCGGATCGAGGGAGGTCGCAAGGCCGTTGCCGCAGGCGGGCACCGTACACCGTCCGGGTCCGGTCCACCGGGCCTGGACCGCGCTGCGCGAGCGCGGCGTCGGCGCCGGCCTCCGGGCCGTCTACGGGCGCTGCGTGTCCCGGTCGCGTTTTCACGTGACCCGCTGTCCGATGACCGGTCCGCCGGTGGACGACCACTACGGGAGCATCGCGTTCCGCCTCGCGACGCCCGCCGACCTCCCCGGCCTCGAGGCGCTGGCGCGCTACGGCCGTGGCGCGGGCCACCTTCGCTACGTCACCGAGGACCGGGACTGGCTCTTCCTCGCGTGCGACGGCGACCGCATCGTCGCGACGCTCCGCTACGGGCGTGTCATACGAGACCCGCTCGCCGCACGACTGGTGCAGCTGGGGCCGACCGAGGTGTGGACCGGCGACATCTTCTGCGTGCCCGAGTATCGCAACCGGGGGATCGGCCGCCACCTCACCCGCTTCGTGTGGCGATTCCTCGCCGCCCGCGGCTACACGCACGTGCGCGGCGCCATCGACGTGGGAAACCCGGCGTCGCTGCGCATGTGCCTTCATGCGGGCTGCGAGGTCTCGTACCTCGTCTCCTACTGGCGCGTGCTGTGGTACGAGCGTCTGCGCATCTCGAGCGCGTCGCCGACCCCGTCGCGCGGCGGGCGACGCGCGCTGGAGGGTCCGGCATGAGAGAGCCCGTCTCGTGCGTCGGCAGGCGGGTGCCGCCCGGCTAGTTCTCCCGGCGCGCGAGCGCCGACAGCACCGCGCGCAGCGACGCGGTCACGATGTTGGAGTGGACGCCCACGCCCCAGCGCGGCGTCCCGGCTCCGTCCACCGTCTCCACGTAGGCGACAGCGCCGGCGTCGGCGCCCTGCCCGAGCGCGTGCTCGGCGTAGTCGACCACGTCCACGTCGATGCCGAGGCCCGTCCTCAGCGCGTCGACGAAGGCCGCGATGGGCCCGTTGCCCTTGCCCGTCACCATGCGCGTCTGGCCGCGGACCGCCAGCTGCGCCGTGATGCGCGTGTCCCCGCCGTCCGAGATCACCTCGTGGGCCTCGAGCTCCCAGTCGCCGCGCAGGTACTGTCGTTCGAAGGCCTGCCACATGTCCCTGGGGCTGATCTCGGTCCCGCTGTCCTCGGTGATGGTCTGGATCGTCTTCGAGAACTCGATCTGCAGGCGCCGGGGCAGGTCGAAGCCGTGCTCGGCCTTCATGATGTAGGCGACGCCGCCCTTGCCCGACTGGCTGTTGACGCGGATGACCGCCTCGTACGTCCGGCCGACGTGCTTCGGATCGATCGGCAGGTAGGGCACCTCCCACACCTGGTAATCGCGGGGCAGCGCCTCCATCCCCTTCTTGATCGCGTCCTGGTGCGATCCCGAGAACGCGGTGTAGACCAGGTCGCCGACGTACGGATGCCGCGGGTGGACGGGCAGTCGGTTGCAGTGCTCGGCGACGCGGCGGAGGCCGTCGATGTCGGAAATGTCCAGCTTCGGATCGACGCCCTGCGCGAAGAGGTTCATGGCGAGGGTCACCACGTCGACGTTGCCGGTGCGCTCGCCGTTGCCGAAGAGCGTCCCCTCGACGCGGTCCGCGCCTGCCAGCACGCCCAGCTCGGTGGCCGCCACCGCGCAGCCGCGGTCGTTGTGAGGATGGAGCGAGAGCACGACCCGGTCCCGGCGCGAGACGTGGCGCAGGAACCACTCGATCGTGTCCGCGTAGAGGTTCGGCGTGTACATCTCCACCGTGGCCGGCAGGTTCAGGATGATCTTCCGGTCGGACGTCGGCTCGATGACGTCCATCACCGCCTCGCAGATCTCCACCGCGAAGTCGACCTCGGTGCCGGTGTAGCTCTCGGGCGAGTACTCGTAGAAGATGTCCGTGCCCGGCAGCGTCCCCTCGAGCTTCTTGCACAGGCGCGCCGCGTTCACGGCGATGTCGACGATGCCCGGCTTGTCGAGACCGAAGACGACGCGGCGCTGCAGGGTCGACGTGGAGTTGTAGAAGTGCACGATGGCGCGCCGGGCGCCGCGGAGGCACTCGTACGTGCGCTCGATGAGCTCCGGGCGGCACTGCGTCAGCACCTGGATGGTGACGTCCTCGGGGACGAGGTCCTCCTCGATCAGCAGGCGGACGAAGTCGTAGTCCGGCTGCGACGCGGACGGGAAGCCGACCTCGATCTCCTTGAAGCCCATTCGCACCAGCGCCTCGAACATCCGCCGCTTGCGCTCGGGGTCCATGGGATCGATGAGCGCCTGGTTGCCGTCCCGCAGGTCGACCGAGCACCACCGCGGCGCCTTCGTCAGCTTCCTGCCGGGCCACGTCCGGTCCGGCAGCTCGACGGGGACGAACGGGCGGTACTTGTCGAACGGCATGCGCTTCGGCGTCACGGGCGGTGGCGTCATCTCACTGGCTCCTCTCGGCTCCCGGTCCCTGAAAAAACGAAACCTCCCGGCCCGGTCGGGCGCAGGAGGTCGGCGAGCACGCGCGCTCGGCGCTCGCCGTTATCGCAGTAGCAGCTCCAGCAGGGACCGCTTCGACATCGTGCCGGCATCCTGCCAGCAAACGGGGCCGCTGTCAAATCTCCTCAGTGTCCTCCCAGGTCGGGGATCGAGAGCACCAGGTGCAGCGGCCCGCCGAGCTCGTTGAGCCGGCGCGGGTTCCAGCGGACGAAGGCCTGGCGCTCCTCCTCCGTCAGCTCGGCGCCGGCCAGCGCGGCCTCGGGATCGTTCCGGAAGCGCTCGCGGAAGGCGCGGTCCTTCTTCAAACGGTAGAGGAGGACGTTGAGGTCGTAGCGGCTCACGGCAGCGGCCAGTCGAGCGCGGCGAGGTCGATGCGGCCCATCTCGCCGAAGAAGCGGACGCGCGCCCGCGCGGGCGTCACCGCCCCGAGCAGGACCATCCAGTTCAGCAGCTCGTGGGAGCCCGTCTCGTGCAGCTCCTTCCCCGTCAGCGCGGTGAGCGGTGCGTGCTCGCCGCGCTCCATCCAGGCGACGACACGGCGGTCGAACTCGACGTCCGACTGCCCGACGCGGGCGAGCGACAGCTCGGGGAAGTGCGACAGCCCGCCGGTGGCGATGATGCCGACGTTCCAGGGGCCGTCGGCGACGACGCGGGCGATGTGCTGGCCGGCGGCGAAGCAGCGCCGCGCCGACGACAGGGGCTGGACGAAGCAGTTGACCCAGAACGGGACCAGCGGCGGCATCGGCCGGTCGCCGTGGAGCGCCGTCAGGGGCGACAGGAACGCGTGGTCGAGCGGCGCCGACCAGGAGGCGGCGAAGTCGAAGCCCGCCTCGAGGCCGTCCTCCAGGATGCGGCCGGCCAGCTCCTCGTGGACGGGATAGCGATCGGCGAGGCCGTCGAGGGCGCGGTCGAACTCGATCGCGCCCTCCTGCGCCATGCGCCGCACCGACCGCCCGATCCGGACGCACATGGCCGGCACCGCGTCGAACGAGAAGACGTTGAGGTGGTCGTCGGCCACGACCACGAGCGCGTCCGGCCGGCGTGCCGCCAGCTCGCGCCCCATCTCCGCCACGACGGCGATGAGCGCCTCCACCATCCGCTTGCCGTCGGGCCCCACGTTCTTCTCGTAGTACGGCGGGTGCAGCACGTGGGACATCGCCGCCGCGTAGACGATGCGGCCCATCTATCTACGTGAGGGGCCCCGAGATGGCCCCCCACACCCCCCTGTGCTCGTCGCGCCCCGGCCCAGCCGTGGCGCGCCTCGATACGCCCGGCATACGGGGCCCCCGAGATGGCCCCCCACACCCCCCTGCGCTCGTCGCGCCCCGGCCCAGCCGTGGCGCGCCTCGTCGTCGCCTCAGACGTCGACCACGCCGCGGGCCACCTGGCCGGAACGGAGGGCGGCGAAGCCGTCGTTGATCTCCTCGATCTTGTAGGTCCGGCTCACCAGCTCGTCGACCTTGAGGTTGCCGGCCAGGTACTGGTCGACCAGCCACGGGAAGTCGAGGTTCGGGCGCACGGAGCCGTACATCGTGCCCTTGATGCACTTCTCCTGCAGCGCCATCATGTACGGCGTGATCGGCGCCCGCACGTTCATGGCCGCCATGCCCACGATGACGGCGGTGCCGCCTGGCCGGATGGCGTCGACGATCTGCAGCGTCGTCGCCTCGCCGCCGATGGCGTCGAACGCGTAGTCGACGCCGCGGCCGCCGGTCAGGCCGCGGACCAGCTCCACCGCGTTCGTCTTCGAGGCATTGACGGTATGGGTGGCGCCGAACTGCTTCGCGAACTCGAGCTTGTTGTCCAGCAGGTCGACCGCGACGATGGTTCCCGCGCCGGCGAGCCGCGCCCCCTGCACGACGTTGAGTCCCACGCCGCCGCAGCCGACGATCATCACGGAGGCGCCGGGCTCCACCTCGGCGCAGCGGGTGACGGCGCCCACGCCCGTCGGCACGCAGCAGCCGAGCAGCGCCGCTTGCGGCCACGGCATCTCCGTGCGGATCGGCACCAGCTGCTCGGCCGGACACACCACCTGCTCGGCGAAGGTCCCGATGCGCGCCATCTGGTTGATCCCGTCGCCGCTGCGGGTGAGCCGCTGCGTGCCGTCGAACATGACCCAGCGCGGCGTGTCGTTGTGGCCGTCGCAGAGGATGGTGCGGCCGATCGAGCAGTAGAGACAGCGCCCGCAGTGGGGCCGGAACGAGAAGATGACGTGGTCGCCGGGTTTGACGTTCGTCACGCCGGCGCCGACCGTCTCCACGATGCCGGCCGCCTCGTGGCCCAGCACCATCGGGAGCGGCAGCGGCCAGTCGCCGTTCATGATGTGCCAGTCGCTATGGCAGATCCCGGCCGCCTTCACCCGCACGCGCGCCTCGCCGGCCTGGGGGCCCTGCTGCTCGACGTCCACCACCTCGAGTCCCATGTTCGCCTTGTAGAGGACGGCTGCTTTCATGGCTTGCGCTCCTTTGCGGTCGGCTCGTGGGCGGCCGCGG
>DASUPA010000271.1:0-10967 GCA_036276335.1 Candidatus Methylomirabilota bacterium
CATCGCGTCCCGCGTCACCAGCGCGGCCAGCTCGTCCTCGCTCATGCCCTCCGTGCCAGGCGGCCGCTCGGGGAGCACGAGGTAGCGGAGCTCGGCGGTGCTGTCCCAGACGCGCACCTCGACGTCGTCGCCGAGGCTCACGCCGAACTCGCGCAGCACCCCGCGCGGGTCGATGACCGCGCGGGAGCGATAGGGCGCCGACTTGTACCAGACCGGCGGCAGGCCGAGCACCGGCCACGGATAGCAGGAGCAGAGCGTGCACACGACCATGTTGTGGACCTTGGGGGTGTTCTCGAGGACGACCATGTCCTCGCCCTGGCGGCCGATGTAGCCCATCTCCGCGATGGCCTCGGTGGCGTCGGCCAGGAGCCGCTGCTTGAAGGCCGGGTCCACCCACGCCCGCGCGACGACGCGCGCGCCGTTGCGCGGGCCGACCTTCGTCTCGTAGGTGTCGATGAGCGCGTCGAGCGCGGCGGGCTCGACGAGGCCCTTGTCGACCAGGAGGGACTCGAGCGCCCGCACGCGCAGCTGCGTGTCCGTCAGCGGCGCCCCGTGGACGCCGGGCTCGTGGTCGTGATCGTGGTCGTGCGCATCGTGGTGATGGTGCTCGTGGCCGCTCACGCTGTCCTCCTTGGACGGAACGCGTCCATTGATACCAGCAGACCGGCGGGCTGTCCATGCCGCCGGCGGTGGCGCCCTGCGGTATAGTCAGCCGCGACCAAAGGAGGCTCGAATGCTCGGGGTGGTGGCGACCGTGAAGGTGAAACCGGGGATGGAGAAGGACTTCGAGGCGGTGGCGAAGGAGCTGGTGGCCAGGGTCAACGCCGCCGAGCCGGGCTGCAAGCTCTACGCGCTCCACCGGGCGGAGACGCCGGCGACGTACGTGTTCATGGAGCGCTACGTCGACCAGGCGGCCGTCGAGGCGCACCGGGCGAGCGAGCACTTCCGGACGCTCGGCCGGAAGATGGGCGAGTACATGGACGGCCGTCCGGAGGTGCTGCGCTTGCGCGAGGTGGAGTAGCCCGTGCGTCGTGGGGCGCGCGCCCGGCTCGCCGCGGCCGTGCTGGTGTCCGCCGCGCTGGTGTCCGTCGCGCGCGCGGACGTCGCCGTCCAGGTCTACCTCCTGCCGTCGAACGGGGGGTTTCCGCACGACGTCGCCGTCGACGCCGACGGCATCGCCTGGTACACGGCGCAGCGCAGCGGCCAGCTCGGCCGCCTGGATCCCGCGACCGGCAAGGTGGAGCTCGTCCCGCTCGGCAGGGGCTCCAGCCCGCACGGCGTCATCATCGGCCCCGACGGCGCCCCGTGGGTGACGGACAGCGGGACCAACGCGATCGTGCGCGTCGACCCGCGCACGCGGGAGATGAAGAGCTGGCCGCTCCCCGAGGCGCGCGGCTACGTGAACCTCAACACGGCCACGTTCGACCGGAGCGGCCGCATCTGGTTCACCGGCCAGAACGGCGTCTACGGCCGTCTGGACCCGCGCACCGGCGCGATGCAGGTCTGGGATGCGCCGCGCGGGCGCGGTCCCTATGGCATCACTGCCACGCCCGGCGGAGACGTGTACTACGCGTCGCTGGCCGGCAGCCACATCGCCCGCGTGAACCCCGGCACCGGCGCCGTCACCGTGATCGAGCCGCCGACCCGGGACCAGGGCGCGCGGCGCGTCTGGTCCGACTCGGCGGGCCGGATCTGGGTCAGCGAGTGGAACTCGGGCAACGTGAGCCGTTACGATCCGGGGACGGGCGCCTGGAAGACGTGGAAGCTCCCCGGCGAGCGGCCCCGCGCCTACGCCGTCTACGTCGACGATCGAGACGTGGTGTGGCTCAGCGAGTGGACGGCCAACGCCATCGTTCGCTTCGATCCCGCCCGCGAGGCGTTCGACGTCTACCCGAGCGACCGGCCCGGCGCCAACGTCCGCCAGATCCTGGGGCGCCCGGGCGAGGTCTGGGTGCCCGAGTCCGGCGCCGGCCGGCTAATCGTGTACCGCACGAAGTGATCGCCGCGGGCGCGCTGCGATATAGTCGCTCTCCATGAGACCGCTCGAGACCGAGTATAAGGACTGGCGCATCGTCGTCACGACGCGCCCGACCGGCCGCGGCTGGTCGGCGCTCGTGGAGGTCTGGGCGCCGGGGGACGACGGGAAGAAGGAAGGGCAGCTGGTGCCCTACAACGCGCTGTCGCAGTCCGAGAAGGCGGCCCAGGAATCCGGGCGCCAGGCGGCCGTCCGGTTCATCGACCGGCAACCGGCGAGGCGCTAGGGAACGGTCGATCGGGGGGCGCCCGGAGCCCCCCGTGTTGGCTAGACCAGCTTCAGGCGCTGCCTGGTGCGCAGGCCGACCACCGAGTCGGCGAGATACCGCACCTGGACGTTCACCGAGACCTCGTGCTTCGGCCCCATGATCACGTCCAGGCGGTAGGAGGCCCCCACCTCGATCGGGGTCGGGCGCGCGCTCACCACGATGCACAGTCCCTGCTCGCTCACGTCCACGGTGCGTCCGGCGACGGCCGTCCCGTCTACCCACAGGCGGACCGGCCACGAGACGGGGACGCGGGGGTGGGAACGACGCTCGACGGTGGGGCTCTCGACGCCCGCGGTGTCCGCGGCGTGGCCGTCGGTCTCGTGCGGGGCGGCCTTGCGGCTCTTTCCGCGGTCGGACTTGCGTCGCGTCAGCTCGTCCTCCATCCCGGATCGAACGGCGACCCCGGCGTGTCGACGTCGACGACGAGCGGCGCGTGATCGGAGGGGACCGGCTTGCCCTTGCGGGCCTCGCGGTCGATCTCCGCGGCCACCACGCGCTTCGCGATCCCCTCCGTCACGAGCAGGTGGTCGATTCGCATCCCGAAGTTCTTGTGAAAGTGCCCGGCGCGATAGTCCCACCAAGTATAGCGGCCGGGCTCGCGATGCCGTAAGCGATAAGCGTCGACGAGCCCCCACCGGCACAGGCGCGCGAAGGCCTCCCGCTCGGGCGCCGAGACGTGGGTCCCCCCGTGGCAGGCGGCGGGGTCCCAGACGTCGGCGGCGTCCGGCGCCACGTTGAAGTCTCCTCCCAGGACCAGCGGCTCGCTGGGCAGCCGGGTGTCGGCGAACCAGCGCGCCAGCCGGTCGAACCAGCCCAGCTTGGCGTGATAGAAGGGGGAGTCGACGGCGCGCCCGTTCGGGGCGTAGATGCTCACCACCCGGATCCCCCCGCAGACCGCCGACATCATCCGCGCCTCGGCCATGGGCTCGTCGTCGGCGACCTCGGGCGTGGGGTCGGCGCGCAGCGGCACGCCGAAGTTCGTGATGACGTCGGCCAGCCCGACGCGGCTGGCGACGGCGACCCCGTTCCACCGGCCCTGCCCGTGGTGTGCCAGCTCGTAGCCGGCGGCGCCAAAGGCGTCGGCCGGCGCGTCCGCGTCGGCGAGCTTCGTCTCCTGCATCAGCAGCACGTCCGGCTGCGCGCGCGCGAGCCACCAGAGGACCTTCTCCAGCCGCGCCTTCAGCGAGTTCACGTTCCAGGTGGCGATGCGCATCGGGACGACGTTACTTCGAGTACTTCCCGCCGAGCTGCGGCGTCGTACCCTCCTGTCCCTTCTGCTGCCGGTCCAGCCGGGTCTCGCGCGACCAGGTCCGCTTCAGGTCGTCGCGGACGGTGAAGCGCAGGCGGCCGAGCCCCTCGGTCTCGAGCTCGATCACGTCGCCGTTCATGAAGGCGCTGAGGCCGCGATGGTTGGTGCCGGTGGCCAGGATGTCGCCCGGCTCGAGCGCGTGGATCGACGTCACCCACTCGATGCAGCGCGGGATCTTGTGCGCCATGTCGCTCGTGTTGAAGTTCTGCTTCACCTCGCCGTTGACCGAGAGCCGGATCTGCAGGCGGTGCGGCTCGGGCACCTCGTCGGCGGTCACGAGGTCGGGACCGATCGGCGCGAACGTGTCACGCGACTTCATCTGGTAGAAGGTGTTGCCCGGCGGGAGCAGTCCGCGCGCCGACCCATCCACGAAGTTCGTGTAGCCGAAGACGTAGCTCATCGCGTCCGCGGCGCTCACGTGGGAGGCGCGGCGCCCGATGACGACGGCCACCTCGGCCTCGCCCTCGAAGATCGTGGCGGGCACGTCGGGCAGGACCATGGTGTCGCCGTCGCCGATGATGGCGGCGGGGGACTTCATGAAGGCGTTGATGGGCGCCGGCTCCGCCCGCGTTCCGTCCTCCATGTAGTTCACGGCCATGCAGACGATGTTCGTCGGCCGGGGGAGCGGCGGGCGGAGGCGCACCCGCGAGACGGGCACGCCCTGGCCGCGGCGCGCCGCCTCCTCGAGGCGCCCGCGGTACTCGCCGAAGCGCGCGATGAGGCCGTTGATGACGTCGTGCGCGCCGGTGTGCGGGATGTCGCGTACGACCTCCGAGACGTCGACGACGCCGTCGCCCTGGAGCACGCCGAGCCGAAAATCATCGAAGAAGACGAGTCGCATGCCGCACCTCCTCGCGAGTGCGGCCGAGTATACCGTGCCGCCCTCAGAAGACGGCGAGCGGATTGGCGGGCGACCCGGTGCCGCCGACGACCTTGAGCGGCGCGACGACCAGCATGAACTCGTCGCGGCCCTCCTCGGCGCACGCCTGCGCGAGCGGCTCGAGCAGCGCGTTGTCGACCAGGCCCACGCCGTAGGCGAAGAGCGCCGCGTGCACCGCCCACGGCACGTCGTACCCGATGGGCAGGTGGTCCAGCATGTCCCACACCAGCACGCTCACGTCGTGGTCGCGGAGGAACGGCAGGCAGGACACGTGCAGCCCGGGCCGCTCCTGCGGTCCCGGCCCGAACGGCCGGCCGTACGGCGTGTCGGGCCGCTCGGCCTGCCACGCCTCGCGTCCCGCGTAGACGCACACGGCGTCGCCCGGCTCCAGCCGGATGCCGCGCGTCGTGAGGATGTCCTCGAGCTCCCAGCCGTGGATCGGCGTCTCGTGCGTCACGCACGGGACGCCGCGGTGGCGGGGCACGTCGAGCAGCACGCCGCGCGTGATGATGCCGTCCGCCCAGTGCTCGATCGAGCCGAACCGCGCCCCGTCGAAGGTGATCTCCGCGCGCGGGTCGCGGCCGTTCCACATCGCCTCGCTGTCCCAGGTGTGGCAGAGGGCGTCGATGTGGGTGGACGCGATGCCGTGGTAGTAGATGCCGTAGAAGTCCGCCGCGAAGCCGCCGTTGCCGCGCGGGTGCGTCTTCATCCAGTGCTGCGCCGGGAAGGCGTTGTTGATGCCGGGCTCCTTCGGGAACGGGCGGCTCAGCGAGACGCTGCGCCCGCTCCTGACCAGGCGCGCGGCCGCCGCCCGCTTCGCGGGCGTGATCAGGTTGACGGCGCCGCGCTGGTCGTCCTGGCCCCAGCGGCCCCAGTTGCGGCGCTCGCGGATGTAGCCTTTGACGTCCTGCTCGGTCGGCAGCGGGCGTGGTGGCATGAATCCTCCGGTCAGCGGCTCCAGGAGCGGGTCGCGCTCGGGAGCGCGCGGGCGTGGTGAACGGCGATCGCGGACACGAGGGAGGCCCGACGCCGGCCCGCGCGCGTCAACGCGCCGGCGCCAGGGCCCGCAGCATCGCGCGGCTCTCGGCGGCGCGTGCGGCGGGATCGGTCTCGAGGTTCATGAAGTTCAGGATGGGCACCGTCACGCCGTTGTCGACGTAGCGGGCGACGGCGGCGCGGCACTCGTCCGGCGTGCCGAGCACGGCGAGCTCGTCGAGCGCGCGCTCGGGAACGGCGGCCAGCGCGCCCTTGCGGTCGCCGGCGTCCCAGCGCGCGTGCATCTCGGCGAGCGCGTCGCCCCGGCCCAGCCACTGCTGGAAGCGCCGGTAGACGGGGACGTTGAGGTACGCGGTGACCGCGCGGCGGAACTGCTCGCGCGCGCGCGCCTCGGGCGTCGGGCACACGGTGATGCGGCAGAGGATCGGAAACGTCGCGGGATCCTTGCCGACCCGGCGCGCCTCGTCGCGCACGACGGCGGCGACCTGTGCGACGTCGTCGGCCGACAGCCAGTTGGTGATCACGCCGTCGGCCACCCGCACCGCCTGGCGGATCATGCGCTCCTGCAGCGCGGCGACGTAGATCGGCACGCGATAGGGCGCCGGTCGCCCGAGCTTGAAGCCGGACACCTTTAGTGTCCGACCGTCGACATTGACGGGAACACCGTCGAGCGCCTGACGGACGGCCTGTACGACTTCCGTCACCCGTGTCAGCGGGCGGTCGAAGTGTCCGCCGTTCCAGCGCTCGACGGTGACGTTCGAGCCGGACCCGAGGCCGAGGGCGAATCGCCCCGGCGCCGCCTCGCCCATGGCCGCCGCGCCCATGGCGATGACGGCCGGGCCGCGGCTGAAAACGCCAACGATCGCGGTGCCCAGCGTGACGGTGCTCGTCCAGCAGGCAGCGAGCGCGAGCGAGATCCACGGATCGACGTCCGACTCCGCCGACCACAGATCGGTGTAGCCGAGCGCTTCCGCTTCCCGGTAGACGGGCTCGTGGTCGGACAGCGAGATGCCGCCGAGAGGGACCGTCAGGCCCCAGCGCCGAGGTCGCACCGCGTCAGGATACCGGGAACGTCAACGCCCGGAAAGGCGTTCTCCCGACAGAAAGAGCGTTCTCCCGACAGAAAGAATAGTTGACGTGTCCCCGCGGGCATGTGCGCTAGAGTTTTTTCAAGAGGAGATGGCGACGATGACCGAACCCATCAGGGACACGCCCTCGGTCGCCCGCCCGTACTGTCCAGCCTGCGAGCCGGACACTGACCCGAGCTCGGAGATCCTCGACGTGCGCTGGTGCTCGGCGCACACGCCGGTCTCGGGTGGCCTCGACGACGAGGCCGTCGCGATGGAAAGCTACCCGGCCGGTAGCGGTGAAGCCGGCGGCGAGGACAACCGTCGCTGGTGTGCCCTCTTCCATCGCCAGGCGCGACCGACGGTCAAGCGGCGGCTGGAACCGACGCTCCGGGTTCCGCGGGCCCGCACCGCTTCCGCCTAGCCGCGTCGCGCGCGGAGGCGCGCGGGCCGGCTCGGGGCGTGCTGCGGCACGCGCGGGGAGCGCCTGCCTTGGACCGGCGCCTCAGGCCAGCTCGTCCGACGCGAATCCGCGGCGCAGCGTGTTCTCGCTGACCACGCGCGTCTCCACGAACTGCAGCAGGTAGTCCGGTCCGCCCGCCTGGTAGCCGAGGCCCGAGAGCTGGCGCCCGCCGAACGGCTGTCGGCCGACGTGCGCGCCCGTGGTCGGGCGGTTGATGTAGAGGTTGCCGACGCGGAAGGCGCGGCGCGCCTCCGCCAGCCGCACGGGGCTCCGCGAGAAGATCCCACCCGTCAGCGCGTAGTCCAGGTCGGTCGCGACGTCGAGGGCCTGCTCGTACGAGTCCGCCGCCATGCAGGAAAGCACCGGCCCGAAGATCTCCTCCCGCGCCAGCGCGCACGTCGGCGGGACGTCGGCGAAGATCGCGGGCGCGACGTAGTAGCCGCCGAGCGGCGCCAGCGCCGCGTCCACGTCGCGCAGGAGCACCGGCCGCGCCAGCCGCTTGCCGAGGTCGACGTAGCCCAGGATCCGCTCGCGTGACGCCTCGTCGATGACGGGACCCACGATGGTGCCCGGCGCGTCGGCCGGCCCCATCGGCAGCGTCCGCGCGGCGTCGGCCAGCCGCTCCACGAGCCGCGCGTACACGCGTCCGACGCCGATGACGCGCGAGCACGCCGAGCACTTCTGTCCCGCGTACCCGAAGGCGGAGACGAGGATGCCCTGCACGGCCTCGTCGAGATCGGCGTCGTCGTCGACGATGATCGCGTTCTTGCCGCCCATCTCGGCGACCACGCGCTTCAGCAGGCGGCGGCCCGGCGTGGCGGCCGCGGTCGCGTAGATGCGCGTGCCGACTTCCTGCGAGCCCGTGAAGACGATGAGCCCGACGTCGGGGTGACGGACCAGCCCGTCGCCGGCCACCTCGCCGCGTCCCGGAAGGTAATTCACGGCGCCGGGCGGCAGGCCGGCCGCCTCGAATACCTCCATCAGCCGGGCCGCGACGACCGGGGTCTGCTCGGCCGGCTTCATCACCACCGTGTTGCCGGTGGCGAGGGCGGCCGTCGTCATGCCGGCGAGGATCGCGAGCGGGAAGTTCCACGGGGCGATGACGCCGACCACGCCGCGCGCCTCGCGCGTGTAGTGGTTCACCTCGCCGCGGCGGCGGCCCAGCGTGAGCGGCTGCTGCAGCTCGACCGCCTGCACGCGGTAGTACTCGACGAAGTCGATCGCCTCCGTGACGTCGGCGTCGGCCTCCGGCCACGGCTTGCCGGCCTCGTAGACGATCCACGCCGCCAGCTCGTGGCGGCGCTCGCGCAGCGCGGCGGCCACGCGGCCGAGCGCGCGCGAGCGCGCCTCGGCGCCGGCGTCGCGCCAGGCGGGGAACGCCGCGGCGGCGGCCGCGACCGCGCGGTCGACCTCCGCGGGCCCGGCGCACGCCGTCCGGCCGACGACCTCGGCGGCGCGCGACGGGTTCACCGACACGAGGTGCTCGGCGGTCTCCACGCGCTCGCCGCCGATGACGAGCGAATGGTCGCCGCCGAGCCGCGGCCGCACGGCGGCCAGGGCGTGGGCGAAGCGGTCGCGCGCGTCGGGGCGCGCGAAGTCGGCGTGCGGCTCGTTGGCGAACCCGGGGTCGGGGACGACGCGCGCCGGCGCCGTGACGGCATCCGGCGGGGCCAGGAGCGCGTCCACCGACTCGTGCTCGGCGAAGCCGCGCCGCAGGAACGACTCGTTCGACGTGTTCTCGAGCAGGCGGCGCACGAGGTACGCCATGCCGGGCAGGAGCTCGCCGAACGGCATGTAGATGCGCACCCGCTCGCCCCGCTGCGTGAGGGCGCGCACGAGCGGCTGCGCCATGCCGTAGAGCGCCTGGAACTCCAGCTGCGCGGGCGGGAGGCCGGCGGCCTCCCGGGCCGCCAGCGCGTGGGCGATCGAGCGGATGTTGTGGCTGCCGATCGCGAGGTCCACGACGTCGGCGTGCTCGAGGAAGCGCCGGGTGAGGCGCTCGAAGCTGGCATCCGTCTCCGGCTTCGTCTCGAACACGGGCACGGGCCAGTGCGCGAGCCCCGCGTGCGCCGTCTCGTAGTCCCAGTACGCGCCCTTGACGAGCCGCACCGTGACCGGCGTGCCCCGCCGGCGCGCCCACGCGATGAGCCGCTCGGCGTCGGCGTCCGCCTCCCGGAGGTAGGCCTGGAGCACGATGCCGAGGTGACGGTCGCGCCGGAACTCGGCCTCGCCGGCCAGCTCCATGAAGACCTGCAGCGTGAGGTCGCGCAGCCGATGGTCTTCCATGTCGATCTGGACGTGCGCGTGGCGCGCGCGGGCCGTCCGGAGGATCGTGCGCAGTCGCTGCTTCACGGCCGCCGCCGACCCCGCCGGGTCGGCGGGGTTCAGCCACGGGTGGAGCGCCGAGAGCTTGACCGAGAGGTTCGCGCGCGGCAGCGGGCCCCACGCCGCCCGGTCGATGAGGGGCACCTCGCTCCAGCGGGCGGCCTCGGGGCCCAGGCTCTCGAGCAGCTCCACGTAGCGGCGCTCGTAGGCGTCCGCCTCGGCGTCCGAGAGGCACGCCTCGCCGAGCACGTCGAGCGTGAACGCCTGGCCTGCGCGCCGCGCGGCCAGCACGGCGCGCCGGGCCTCGGCGGGCGTGCCGCCGGCGATGAAGCGCCGCGCGAGCCGGCGCACCGTCTCGCGCAGCATGACCGCCACGACCTTCTCCCCGAGCCAGCCGACGCGCGCCACCCCGAGTGCGGTGCTCAGCAGCGACGCGTACGGCGCGTCGCGCCCGCCGAAGTACTCCCGCAGGTGACGGACGAGGTCGCCGTCCTGCTCGAGGGCGGGCAGCACGTCGACGAAGCGGAAGAGCTGGAGCTTCGCCTCCTCGTTCGCGAGCGACCACGCGAAGAGCGCCGCCGTCCAGCGGTCCGCGGAGTAGAACGCCTGTCGCTCGCCGGCCACGCGCTCGAAGAGCTCGCGGCCGATGGCCTGCACCCGGGCCTCGTCGGGACGAAGGCTCATGAGCTCAGCTTAGCCCCTCAGCCGCGCCAGACCCACCACCCGAAGAGCGCCACCATGGTCAGCGCGAAGGCGACGTGCGCGACGACGCCGAGCACGACGCCGATGGCGGTGCCGACGCCCGTGCGCACGCTGCCGACGGGGTCGCGGCCGGACAGCAGCTCGCCGGCGACGGCGCCGGCGATCGGCCCGATGAGCAGGCCGAGCGGCGCGAAGGGCAGCCCCGCGATCACGCCCAGGATCGCGCCGACGACCGCGGCGCGGCTGCCGCCGGCGCGGCGGGCCCCGAGGGCGCCGGCGAGGTGCTCGATCCCCCAGCCGGCGACGGCGAGCACCGCGAGGATCGCCAGGCGCCCGGCCCCGACGGGCGTGAAGTCCGTGGCCACGGCGTGGACGACGGCCGCGACGAAGATCAGCGGCGTGCCGGGAACGAAGGGGACGACGGCGCCGACGACGCCGACGGCCATCACCAGCGCCACGAGGACGTCGATCGCGCTCACACGGGCTCCCGCTGAACGAGCGGCTTGAGCTGCGGCAGCGCCGCGGCCACGAGCAGGGCCACGAGCGTCAGCGTGAGCCAGGGCCAGGCGTAGGACCCCGTCGCCTCGAGCAGCAGCCCGAACACGGGTGGCCCCACGAGGACGCCGCTCCAGGCGAACGCGACGGCCACGCCGGTCAGGAGGCCCGCGTAGCGGGCGCCCCCGATCTCGGCAACGAGGGCGAAGTAGAGGCCGACCCACCCGAAGGCTCCGGCCCCCGCGAGGATGGCGACCGGGACGACCGCCGCCGGCGGCAGCTCCGGACCCAGCGCGAACAGCGCGTAGGCCGCCGCCCCGAGCAGGGCGCTCGCCACCACGCCGGGCCGGCGCCGCCCGCCGAAGAAGCGATCGCTGAGCGCTCCCCACGCGAGGCGGCTCGCGGTGCCGCCGAGCTGGGCGAGCGC
>DASUPA010000272.1:0-4612 GCA_036276335.1 Candidatus Methylomirabilota bacterium
CCGTGTAGCGGCGGCCGTCGGCGGTCGCCAGGCGCGTCCTGTAGCTCAGGATCACGTGCGACATGGCCTCGGATCGAGCAAACGCGCTGCCACCGAGCCGTGCGTGCCCAGGCGTCACGGCGACTGTGGCTCCCGGGCGAGCGCCCGTGTCGGGATGTCGGCAGCCTCGACGATCGGCCGTGGCATCGCGCTCGCAGCCGGGCGACGGACCGCCGCCGCGATCACACGCGGTGGAGGAGACGGCGACGACCGCGCGCCCTCGCGCGCGCGCTCGGGTGCGCGCCGCAGGATCCGGCGAATCTCGAAGACGACGTCCGGGACGGGGTCGTCCGCCGGACGCCGCGCGACCGGCGCCACGGGACGGCGATCGCGCGGCGGCAGCTCGTCGAGATCGGCGACGCGCGGATCCGTGACGGCCGGGTCCAGCCGGCGGGCGGGGTCCTCGCGCATGGCCGGCGGCGTGGCGTCGTGGAGCGGCGCCGCCATCAAGAGGAGCGCGGTCAGCAGCGGCAGGCCGACGAACAGCAGGGCGGTGTGAGCCGACCCCGGCCACACGGGCGCCGGCGGCGATGAGGCCCAGAGTCCCTCGATTCGCACCCGCTCTGCACAGGAACGGCATATCGTGTCCGAGAAGGCGATCCCCGCGCCGCGCCAGGACACCACGCGGAGCGGGCGCGGATAGCCGCGGAAGAACGGATGCCACGCGCACCGCAGGATGACCATGCCGACTGTCGCAGCAATCGGCGTGCCCCGTGGGCGGTCAGCGGGCGGCGGCGCGACGGATGGCGGCGCGCAGCGACCCCGCGGCCTGCAGTGTCAGGGCGGCGGCGCGGGCATCCAGCCGACGGCGCGCCATGACGATCGCGACGGGCACGCGGTCGCCGGCCGCGCGCAGCAGTCGCCGCGCCGCCGGCGCCGCGACGCCGCCCAGCTCGGCCACCAGCCGCGTCGCGCGCGCGCGCAGCTTGCGCGAGCGCGGCTGCACGTCGATCATCCGGTTGCCGTAGACCTTGCCGAGCCGCGCCATGCTCGCCGTGGTCAGCGTGTTGAGGACGAGCTTGGTGGTGGTTCCCGCCTTCAGCCGCGTCGACCCCGCCAGGACCTCCGGCCCGGGCGCGGGCGCGATGACGACGTCCGCGCGAGGCAGCCGCGCGCGATCCGGATTGCAGGCGACGAGCACCGTGCGCGCGCCGAGCCGACGCGCCGACGCCAGCGCCTCGCGCACGAACGGCGTGACCCCGCTGGCCGACACGCCGACCACGACGTCGCCCGCTCGCGCACGCGCCCGCATCGCGCGTGCGGCCGCGCGGCCGTCGTCCTCCGCGCCCTCGCGCGACCGGAACACGGAGGCGCGGCCTCCCGCCATCACCGCCTGCACCAGACGCGGCGGCGTCCCGAAGGTCGGCGGGCACTCCGCCGCCTCGAGCACGCCGAGCCGGCCGCTGGTGCCGGCGCCGACGAAGATCAGTCGCCCGCGCGCCGCCAGCGCGCGGACGATGAGGTCGACGGCGGCGCCGATGGCCCGCGCCTCGCGGCCGACCGCGCGCACGGCGCGCGCGTCCTCGCGATTCATCAGGGCCGCGATCGCGCGCGCGCTCAGGCGATCGAGACGGGCGCTCGAGCGGTTCGCGCGCTCGGTGGGCAGGCGGTCGTAACGGATCGCGCGCGGCATGGCGCGATGGTACACCGGGTGCGCTACTATCGACGCCGTGCCGTCCGTCCGCACGGGGCTCGAGGTCCTTCTCCGGGATCGTCTCTCGCTCCTCCGTGGCCGTCGCATCGGGCTCCTCGCCCACCAGGCCTCGGTCGACGCGCGCCTGCAGCACGCCGCCGCCCTCCTGCACGGCGCCCGCGGCGTGAGGCTCGCGCGGCTCTTCGCGCCGGAGCACGGCCTGTGGGGAGCGGCGCAGGACCACGCCGCGATCGCCGGCGCGCGCGACCCGGTCACCGGCCTCGCGGTGGCGAGCCTCTACGGGCCACGCCGCGAGCCGACGCCGGCGATGCTGGCGGGCCTGGACGCGCTCGTCGTCGACCTGCAGGACGTCGGCTCCCGCTACTACACGTTCGTCTGGACGATGGCGCTGGCGATGCGCGCGTGCGAGCGCGCCGGCGTGGACGTCGTCGTGCTCGACCGTCCCAATCCACTCGGCGGCGCGGTCGTCGAGGGCAACATCCCGGACCCGGCGTTCGCCTCGTTCGTCGGCCTCTACCCCCTGCCCGCTCGCCACGGCCTGACGATCGGCGAGGTCGCGCGATGGCTGGCGCGAGAGCACGGGGTGCGCCCGCGCCTCACCGTCGTCGCGATGCGCGGCTGGCGCCGCCCCATGCTGTGGGAGGACACGGGTGTTCCGTGGGTGGCACCCTCACCGAACATGCCGACGCCGGACACGGCGCGCGTCTACCCCGGCGGCTGCCTCTTCGAGGGCACCAACCTCTCGGAGGGCCGCGGCACCACGCGGCCGTTCGAGTGGGTGGGCGCGCCCTATCTCGACGCCCACCGCTACGCGGACGCACTCGCAAGCCAGGGCTTGCCCGGCGTCGCGTTCCGCCCGGCGCGCTTCGTGCCGACCTTCCACAAGTGGGCCGGCCGGCTCTGCGGAGGCGTGCAGATCCACGTGACCGATCGCGCGCGGTTCAGGCCGTTCGCCACGGGCCTGGTCATCGTCGCGACTGCCCGGCGCCTGGCACCGCGGCGCTTCAGGTGGCGCCGCCCACCCTACGAGTTCGAGCGGCGCCGGCTGCCGATCGACATCCTGCTCGGCACCGATCGGATCCGCCGGGCGATCGAGCGCGGTCGGACCGTGAGGGAGATCGAGGCGGCGTGGACGCGGGACCTCGCGGGATGGAAGCGGCGCCGGGCCGCGGTGCTGCTCTACGGCTGACAACCGGGCGGCGGGGACGGCCGCTCAGGAGAACAGGCGGGCGAAGAACCGCTTCACGGTCGCGCCGAACGCGCCGGCGCTCTCCTTGAAGCTGGCCCAGGCGCTCTTGGCGGCGGGCCCCGCGGCCTTCCCCGACGCCTTCAGCTTGTTGCCGGAGTACTTCGCGCCCTCGACGACCGTGTCGCCGACGCCCTTGGCCGTCTCGCCGACGCCGGGGCCCACCTTGCCGGCGCCGATCATCTTGCCGCCGCGCTCGACGCGGCGAGTGGCGGCCTTCACCTTCGCGTCGTCGGCGGCGGTGGCGGGTGCAGCGACACCCGCCGCGAGGACCGAAGCGAGACCGAGGCCGACGAGGCGCTTCACGAACCGACCTCGTCGCGCCAGGCGGGGCGGCCCAGGTCCAGACGGGACAGCGGATGGCCCGCGGGGATCGCCGCTTCCTGACCGAGCCGGACGACGCGCTCGTGCTGCTCGACCATCCAGACGTGGCTGCCGTCGACGGCCGCGGCATCCCCGCGACCGTCCCGGAGCGAGGCGAGCACGAACCACAGCAGCGTGACGAGCAGCACGGCGACGAGGATCTTCATCGGGTGGCTACGAGGCGTACCCGCGGGACCGCATGCAGCCGGCGTACGCGGCCCGGTACCGGTCGTCCGACTTCCTGGTGTCGTTGAGCCCGTACAGCGTCCCCGCGCCCACGCTCACGATCTCGGCGGTGTCGTCCGGCGCGTCCTTGCCCGCGCCGGCCTCCAGGGCCGCATAGCGGTTGCACGCCTCGATGGCGCTCTTGCTGGGCGTCGCCGGCACCGTGCGCGTGAGGCGGCCGGGCTTCACGGCCGGTTCCGCCGGCCGCGCTGCCGGCTCGCCGGCAGCCTGCTCGCGCTCGATGCCCGTCCGGCTCGCGACGACGAGCCCGGTGGAGAGCGCCACGATCACCACGGCCGTGCCGAGCGCCGTGAGCTTCCAGGGACTCCAGCCGGTCTGCGTCATCGGACGCCGGCTCCTCACTTCTCCGGATCCGCGTCGCGGCCGGGGCCCTCGAGCGCCGGAGTTCCGGCGAACGCCGCCGGGGCGGTAAGCGTCTCGGCGGCGCGCCAGCCGCGCGCGACCGGCTCGCCGTTCGTCTTCGGAATCGCCCGCGCCGCGGACGTCGCGACCGGTCGCGAGACGTGGTTGTAGCGGCTGATGATCTGCGCGAGAGTCTTGTCCTCGAGCAGGAGCCCCTTCTTCTTCATCTGCTCGACGACCGCTCCCCACCCGGTGCTGCTCCGCTTCATCGCGGCGATCTGCTCGAGGGAGAGGGGCTTGCGGAGACCCGGACCCTGCTGCGGCACCACGGTCTGGGCGTCGTGCAGGGCGCGCGCGATGTGCTGACTGCCGGGCGACATCGCCTCGTACGCGCCGGCCGGCGTCGCCGGATGCGGCAGCTCCGCCGTCGCGGTCGTCGCTCCTACCAGGAGCATCAGCGCCGCCAGCGTCGATGCATGCTCGGCCATGGTCTCGCCTCCCCGGAACGCCGCAATGCCGGGACCCCGTCCGTTCTCACACCGGGCTGAGGGCTCCGACGAGCCGGGAGAGGAGCACCACTCATGCCACAGCTGGCGGAATGAAATCTCGATAGCAATCTCGGCTACTTGAGTCGCATCCCGACGGCCCCACCCCGCCGGCGTGCCAGCCAAGCGGTGACATCTCATCCACCCCGACAGGCCAGAAAGGCACGGAACCGGAGG
>DASUPA010000273.1:0-2071 GCA_036276335.1 Candidatus Methylomirabilota bacterium
CTCATCGGTCCCTGGGTCGATGCCATCGGCCGCCGGCTGTTCATGATCGTCGGGACCGCGCTCGTGGTGCTGGCGGCCGTGCTGCCGGCGGTGATCGACTCCATCGCGGTGCTCTTCGTGGCGCGCGTGCTCCAGGGCCTCGGCTTCTCCGCCTACTTCGTCGCCATGTTCTCGTACGTCGTCGACCTGGTGCCGCCCTCCCAGCGCGGCTGGGCGCTCGGCATCTACGGCGTCTCCGGCTTCGTGGCCACGGCCTTCGCGCCGCTCGTCGGCGAGCTCCTCGTGCGGCGCGCCGGCTTTCGCGCGCTGTTCGTCGTGTCCGCGGCGCTCGCGCTGGTGCCGCTGGCGCTCATCCTGCGCCTGCGCGACACGCGGAGCCCCGGCGCCGCCGCGCTGCCGGCGCCCGGCTGGCTGCGGGCCGGGCTCGAGGACGTGGCGCAGCGCCACATGGTGGTGACGCTGTTCTTCGGCCTGGGCTCGGGGACCATCTTCGCCTTCCTGCCGACGTTCGCCCAGAGCCTCGCCGTGTCGGGGCTGTCGCTCTTCTACACCGCCTACGCGGCGGCCGCGATCGCCGTGCGGATCTTCGGCGGACGGCTGATCGACACGCGGGGCCGCCGGGCGGTCATCGTGCCGTCGATGTTCCTGCAGATGGTGGCGCCGGCGCTGCTCGCCGCCGTCGGCTTCGCCGTGACGCGGACGAGCACGACGCCGGTGGTGCCGGTGCTGTTCGTGGCCGGACTCGTGTCGGGCGCCGCCCACGGCTTTCTCTACCCCGGCCTGGCCGCCCTGGTGACCGACGTCGCGCCCGTCGCGCGGCGCGCGACCGCCGTCGGCGTCTTCAGCGCGATGTTCCTGCTGGGCCAGACGTCGGGGGCCTTCGTCTTCGGTGCCGTCGCCCACGCGCTCGGCTACGCCTTTCTGTGGACGATCCTCGCCCTGCTGCTCCTCATCGGGGCCGCCCTCGCCGTGGGGCTGGCGCGGCCGGCCACGGCCTGAGCCTCCGGCGCTATACTGGCGGCGCCATGTCGAGCCTCGAGGGGAACGACCTTCGCTGGGCGCTCCAGCGACGCATCGAGGACGTGTTCGCGAAGCTCGGCGAGAAGTTCGGTGACCTCACGGGGCGCGTGGAGACGGACATCTCGCCGAAAGTCTCGTTCGAGGACATCGGCGGCCTCCGGCAGGCGAAGGCGACGCTGAAGGGCTTCTCGTACGGGCTGACCCAGCCCGAGCTCTACCGCCAGTGGGGCATCACGCCGCCGCGGGGGGTGCTGCTCTACGGGCCGCCCGGGACGGGCAAGTCGGTGCTCGCGCGGGCGCTGGCGACGGCGTCGGAGGCGATCTTCTACCACCTCAAGCTCCTGAACCTGACGTCCAAGTTCGGCGCCAACACGGGCGAGCTGCTGCAGGAGATCCTGCGAATCGCCATCGCGGAGGGGCGCGGCGTGCTCTTCCTCGACGAGGCGGAGGCGCTCTCCCTCGAGCACCTGCTGCCGCCGCCACAGGCCCGCGAGGCGAGCGCCCGGCTGGTGGCGACGCTCTGCGAGCGCCTGGACGGGGTGGCCGACACCGCGCGCGTTCTCGTGGTGGCCTCCACGAGCCGCACCGACGCGGTGGACTCGGCGCTGGTGGCGCCCGGCCGCCTCGATCACCTCGTGGAGGTGCCGCTGCCCGACGCCGACGAGCAGCGCGACATCCTGCAGCTCCTGACCGCGCGCACCGAGGGCGACGCCGGCCGCAAGCTCTTCGACACCATCGATTACCGCAAGCTGCTCCCCCTGATGGGGGGCATGAGCGGCGCGGACCTCACGGAGATCATCCGCCGCGCGCTCGAGACCAAGGTCCGGCAGGTGGCCGAGGGCGGCACCGCGACGAACGTGGTGACCGAGGACCTGCTGGACGCGGTCGACCGCTACAAGCGCGTGCGCAGCGTGGTGGAGAAGATCCGCTACGGGCAGTACCTGTGATCTCGTCGACCCGGATCCGGGTCCGCTACAAGGACACGGACTGCATGAAGGTCGTCTACTACGGCAACTACCTGACGTACTTCGAGGTCGCCCGCGTCGAGTTC
>DASUPA010000274.1:0-2627 GCA_036276335.1 Candidatus Methylomirabilota bacterium
CCGAGGACGTCCGGCGTGACCTGGCCGCGCCGGCGCAGATCCCCCTGGGCGATCTCGGTCACCGTCTCGAGGACCTGCGTGATGTTGGCCTGGAGGGTCTCGCGGCGCCGGCGCTCCTCGTCACGCTCCGCCTCGGTGGTGACGTGAGCCCGGAGCCGCACGACGGTGTCGTGGAAAGTCCGCGCGAGGGCGCCGATCTCGTCGCGCGACTGGACGACAACGGTGTGGGACAGGTCACCGCGGCCGACGTGCTCGGCGGCCCGCACGATGTCGACGATCGGCCGCGTGAGCCGGCGGGCGAAGACGCCGCCGGCGACCATCGCTCCCAGCGCCACGGCCCCGAAGATGGCGAAGAGGAACCATCCGGCCTTGGCGGCCGCGGCGTCGATCACGGCCTTGTTCATGCCGACGCGCACCGTCCCGAGCTGACCGCCGAGCATCGGGACGCCCACGTCGATGATGGCCTGCGGCGCGCCGGTCACCGGGTGCTGGTAGACCACGTCGCGCACCTGCTTGGCGGCGTCGCCGGGCACGAGGTTCTTGGCGATGAGGTCGGAAGGCACCACCGGATGGAACGTGTGCGCGATGAGGTGCTGGTCGGGGTCGTACACCATGACGTAGTGGACGCCGCCGATCGACACGAACTGGTCGATCAGCGCCTGCACCGTGGAGGCGTCGCGCGTGAGGATGAGGTCGACGCCGGAGGAGGCGAGGCTGTTCGCGATGGCCGTGCCCTTCGAGGTGAACTCCTCCGTCATCTCCTGGCGCAGCGTCCGCACCGAGACGTACCACGTGATGGCGGCGAGCGGGACGAGGACGACCGCCAGGAACACGATCATCTTCGGCAGCAGCCCGAACCGCTGGCGTACTGGTCTCATGACGACGTCCCCCTACACGGCAATGGCCGACGCCCAGTCGGTGATGGGCACCCACCGCCCGTCCTCGACGCGGGTGAAGTAGACGGAGTCGAGGCCCTGGTGGCGCTCCGGCCCGAAGGTGAGCGCGGCCCCGATGCCGAGATCGAGATTGCGGATCGACTCGAGCGCCTGCCGGAACGCGGTCCGCGTCGGCTGGGGCCCCGTCCGCTGGAGCGCCTCCACGATGACCTTGGCGTTCACGAAGCCCTCGAGGCTGATGAAGCTGTAGCGCTGCACGGCGTAGCTCGTGTCGCGCAGCGCCTCCGGCACCGGAGGATCGTGGCGATCCATCAGCAGGCGGTACTCCGCGACGCCCGGCAGGCTGACGTCGTCGTAGCTGGGGACGACCTGCGAGTTCACGAGCCCGCGGGTGTAGTCGCGCCCCGTCGCCGCGCCGTGCTTGACGAGGAGCGCCAGCATCGCGTCGGAGCCGACGAACGAGAGGTTCGAGATCGGCACCGTCCAGCCGGCGTCGCGGGCGGTCCGGACGAACGCCCCGCAGCCCTGGTAGGCGCCGGTGCACAGGACGACGTCGACGCCGGCCCGCCGCAGCGCGGTCACGGCCGGCGTCATGTCGTCCGCGAACCGCGACCCGGGACCGGAGCGCGGATACGTCGCCTCGGCCGTGATGCGGGCGCCGCGCTGGGCGAGGCCACGCGCCACGCCGTCGGTCCCGCTCCGGCCGTAGGCGTCGATCTGGTAGAAGACGCCGAACTTGCGGGCGCCGAGCTGCCAGAAGCGATCGACGAGCGCCATCATCTCCTGCCGGTACGACGCGCGCACGTTGAAGACGTGCTCGACGTA
Source organism: Candidatus Methylomirabilota bacterium (assembly GCA_036276335.1). GTDB lineage: Bacteria > Methylomirabilota > Methylomirabilia > Rokubacteriales > CSP1-6 > AR12. The sequence continues at coordinate 1,722 of DASUPA010000274.1, forward strand.
CGGCGCCTCGCGCTGCGGCTGGGCCCCGGTGAAGTTCCCGACGAGGACGACGTGCTGAGCGGCGTACCGCTTGATGACCGGCAGGGCCCGCGTGAGCGTCGGCGTGCCGACGTAGTTGGACAGCAGGAACACCCGCTCCACCTCCATGAGGTGGATGGTGTTCTTCACGCACGGGATCGGCTCGTACCCGTCGTCGAGGGCCGCCACGCGGATGGCGCGGCCGTGCACCCCGCCCTTGCCGTTGACGTCGTCGTAGTACGCCTGGGCACCCCGGTAGAACTCCGTGCCGAGGCCGGCCGCGATGCCGCGAAACGCCGCGCTCATGCCGATGCGGATGTCGTCCGCCGTCACGCCGAACGCCGCCTCGAGCGCGGGGCCGGCGGCGCGCGTCGCCGGCGGCTGCGCCGGCGGGACCCGGCCGCCCGCCGGTCGCGGCTGCGCCCACGCGCGGGGCGTGCCGGCCAACGTGGATGGCGCCATGGCGCCGGCAAGGAGCCCGAGGAAGCGGCGACGGTTCATGGGCGAGCCTCCTGGGTGGGCGACGACCAGGGCGCGCGCAGCGCCTGCAGCAGCTGGCCCGCATCGAGCAGCGTGGCGTGGTCTCCCGCGTGCGGCACCACTCCCGTCGCGAACGCGGCGCCGGGTCGGTCGACGCCGTCGAGCAGCAGCGGTGCCTCGAACCAGTCGAGGCCGACCACGCGGTCGATCGGGATCGCGGCCTGCAGGTCGCCGGCGGCAATGACGAGGGCCGGCGCGCCCGGCGCTAGCGGCCGCGCCGGCAGGCCGAGCAGCGGACGCGGCTCGACGACGGCGAGCACGCTGCCGCGCAGGTTCGCGACGCCGAGGAGCGGGGCCGGAGCCCCGGGCACCACCGTCAACGGCTCCAGCATGACGACCTCACGGGCC
>DASUPA010000275.1:0-12351 GCA_036276335.1 Candidatus Methylomirabilota bacterium
CACGAGACGGTCAAGCGCATGGGCGAGCTGGGGCTGCTCGGCATCATGGTCCCCGAGGCGTGGGGCGGCAGCGGCGCCGACACCGTCTCGTACGTGGTGGCGCTGGAGGAGATCGCCAAGGCGTGCGCCTCGCACGCCGTCGTCATGTCGGTCAACAACTCGCTCTACTGCGAGCCGCTGCTGAAGGCGGGCACCGACGCCCAGCGCGCGCGCTTCCTCAAGCCCGTGGCGTCCGGGCACGCGCTGGGCTGCTTCGCGCTCACCGAGCCGGAGGCGGGCTCGGACGCGCGCAACCAGCGGACGCTGGCCGTTCGCGACGGCGGCGACTACGTGATCACCGGACGCAAGCTGTTCATCTCCACCGGGCGGGAGGCGGCGTTCGTGCTCGTGTTCGCGCAGACGGATCCGGCCCGGGCGCACCGCGGGATCACGGCCTTCGTGGTGGAGAAGGGGACGCCGGGGCTGTCGGTCAGCAAGACGGAGGACAAGCTGGGGATCCGCGCCTCCGACACCGCCGAGCTGGTCTTCGACGGCGTCCGCGTCCCCGCCGCCCACCGCGTCGGCGAGGAGGGGCAGGGCTTTCACCTCGCGCTGGCGACGCTCGACGGCGGGCGCATCGGCATCGCGGCCCAGGCGGTCGGGATCGCCGCCGGCGCCTACGAGCGCTCCGTGGCCTACGCGCGCGAGCGCACGGCCTTCGGCGTACCCATCGGCCAGCACCAGATGGTGCAGTGGATGCTCGCCGACATGGCGACCGCCATCGACGGCGCGCGGCTGATGACGCTGAAGGCGGCCGCGCTGAAGGACGCCAGGCGGCCGTTCACGAAGGAGGCGTCCATGGCCAAGCTCTTCGCCGCCGAGACGGCGATGAAGGTGGCCACGGACGCCGTGCAGGTGCACGGCGGGTACGGCTACATCCGCGAGGCCGAGGTGGAGCGGTATTTCCGCGACGCCAAGATCACGCAGATCTACGAGGGCACCTCCCAGATCCAGAAGCTCGTCATCGCGCGCGAGGTGCTGAAGTGATCGCCTCCGCGCGCGAGTTCGCGGAGTACTTCGACGGCGTGCGACGGCGCACGGTCGGCTTCTTCCGGACCATCCCGGCCGAGATGATCGACTGGGCGCCCAAGCCCGGCGAGTACACCTGCGGCGACATCGTCCGGCACCTGGCCGCGAGCGAGTCGATGTTCACCGGCGTGGTGACCGACGGCGTCTGGCGGTACGACGGCCACGAGCGGGCGCTCGGCGCCACCCTCGAGGAGGCGCTGGCCCTGCTCGAGGCGCGGCACGCGGCGGCGCGCGGGGCGCTCGTGCGCGCGGGCGACGCGGCGCTGGCGGCGGCGCGGCCGGCGCTCGAGCCCGGCGGGCGGCCGATCCGCGGCTGGCGCGTGCTGATGGCGATGTGCGAGCACGAGGTGCATCACCGCAGCCAGCTCGCCTCGTACCTGACGCTGATGGGGGTGGAGGCGCCCGACATCTTCGGGCTCGGCGTGGAGGACGTGGCGCGATTGACCGCCGGCGAGGCGGGGAGGACCCAATGACCGGCAAGCGCGAGTGGGAGGACCGGACGTACGGGCCGTTCGTCGGCAAGGCGCCGGAGCGCGACGTGCGCTTCGAGTCGCTCTCCGGCATTCCGGTGGAGGCGCTGTACACGCCGGAGGACGTCGCCGACCGGTCGTACGACGAGCGGCTCGGCTATCCGGGCGAGTATCCGTTCACACGGGGCGTCTACCCCACGATGTATCGCGGCCGGCTGTGGACGATGCGGATGTTCGCCGGCTTCGGCCGGCCCGAGGACACGAACGCCCGGTTCAAGTACCTGCTCGCGCAGGGGCAGACCGGCCTCTCCACCGCCTTCGACATGCCGGCCCTCATGGGCTACGACGCCGACCATCCGCGCGCGCGCGGCGAGGTGGGCAAGGAAGGCGTCTCCATCTCGACGCTGGACGACTTCGAGCGCCTGTTCGCCGACATCCCGCTCGGCGACGTGACGACCTCGATGACGATCAACTGCACCGCCTCGGTGGCCCTGGCCATGTACCTGGCCGTCGCCGACAAGCACGGTGTCTCGTGGGACCGCCTCGGCGGCACCATGCAGAACGACATGCTCAAGGAGTTCATCGCCCAGAAGGAGTGGATCTGTCCCCCCGAGCCGGCCGTGCGCATCGTCACCGACATGATCGAGTTCACCGCGCGGCACGTGCCGCGCTTCAACCCGGTGTCGATCTCGGGCTACCACATCCGCGAGGCGGGCTCGACGGCGGTGCAGGAGCTGGCCTTCACGCTGGCCGACGGCCTCGGCTACGTCGAGGCGGCGCTGGCGCGCGGACTCGACATCGACGTTTTCGCCCCGCGCCTGTCCTTCTTCTTCGACATCCACAACGACTTCTTCGAGGAGATCGCCAAGCTGCGCGCCGCCCGCCGCATGTGGGCGCGCTTCATGAAGGAGCGGTACGGCGCGCGGAAGCTCGAGTCGATGCGGCTCCGGACGCACACGCAGACGGCCGGCGTGTCGGCCACCGCCCAGCAGCCGCTCAACAACGTCGCGCGGGTGGCCATCCAGGCCCTGGCGGCCGTGCTCGGCGGCGCCCAGTCGCTGCACACCAACTCCTACGACGAGACGTGGGCGCTGCCCACGGAGGACGCGGTGACGGTGGCCCTGCGCACCCAGCAGATCATCGCCGAGGAGACCGGCGTGCCGCTCACCGCCGACCCGCTGGGCGGCTCCTACTATCTCGAGAAGCTGACGGACCAGATGGAAGCGGCCGCCATGGACTACATCACGCGGATCGACGCCATGGGCGGCATGATCCGCGCCATCGACAGCGGCTACCCGCAGAAGGAGATCGCCGACGCGGCCTATCGCTACCAGCTCATGGAGGACCGCGGGCAGAAGGTGACCGTCGGCGTGAACAAGTACGTCATGCGCGAGGACAAGCCGATCAACTACCTGAGAATCGACGAGGCGGTCGAGACGGAGCAGATCGAGCGCGTCGGCCGCTTCAAGGCCTCGCGCGACATGGCGAAGGTGGAGCGGCGCTTGAAGCAGCTCGCCGACGCGTGCCGCAACGGCCGCAACGTGATGCCGGTCCTGGTCGAGGCGGTGAAGGACTACGCGAGCCTGGGGGAGATCTCGGACGTCTATCGCGAGGTCTTCGGCCTCTACCGCGAGCCGATCATCTTCTGATGGACGGGATGCCGGGAGGGACAGGGCGATGACGACGGGAACGCTCTCGCCCGAGCGCCAGCGCGCGGTCGAGTACCTGACGACACGCGCCGAGGCCATGCCCGGCGCGCAGGTGCTCGCGCGCTTCCGCGCCGCCGTCGGCGAGCTGGAGGCGGTGGTGGAGGGACTCGACGAGGTGGAGGCGCGCACGGCCTGGATTCCCGGCGAGTGGACGGCGGCGCAGGTCGTCGACCACCTGGCGCAGACGACCGCGCGGAACGTCGACGAGCTGCGCCATCTGGTGGAGGGCCGGCGGCCGCCGGCGCCGCCCGTCTACGAGGCGCTCGTCTCCGGCGCGGCGCACCGCGTGCCGTGGGAGGAGCTGAAGGCCGGGCTGGCGGAGGCGAACGCGGAGCTCGCCGCGCTGCTGGCGCGGGCGGCGGCCGAAGAGGTCCCGGCCGCGCGCACGATTCGGACGATCCTCGTCATCAACCGCACGCGAGACGACGGGACCGTCGAGCCGGAGCACTTCGACGCCGAGCTGGGGTGGAAGGGATACGCGCTGACGGCGCGCCTGCACCTGCTGGATCATCGCACGCAGGTGCGCAGGCTGCTGCGCGCGCGAGGGGAGAGTCAGTCATGACAGACGCGATCCGGATCACGAGGACCACGACCAAGAAGGACAAGCCGCGGGACAAGGACCTGAGCTTCGGCACCGTCTTCACCGACCACATGTTCGTGGCGAGCTTCCAGGAGGAGAAGGGCTGGTACGACCCGCGCGTGGAGCCGTACGCGCCGCTGCCGCTCGACCCGGCCACCGCCGTGCTCCACTACGGCCAGTCCCTCTTCGAGGGGCTGAAGGCCTTCCGCGGCAAGGACGGCACGATTCGCATGTTCCGGCCGCAGAAGCACGTCGAGCGGCTGAACCGGACGGCCCACCGCATGAGCATCCCGCCCCTCGACCCGGAGCTGATCCTCCGGTCGTGGACGACGCTGGTCGACGTGGATCGCGACTGGGTGCCGTCGTCGGTCGGCACGTCGCTCTACATCCGCCCGACGATCATCGCGAGCGAGCCGTTCCTCGGCGTGCGGCCCGCGAAGGAGTACCTGTACTACGTCATCCTCTCGCCGGTCGGCCCGTACTACCCGGAGGGGCTGGCGCCGACGAAGATCAAGGTCATCGACAACTACGTCCGCGCGGTGGCGGGCGGCCTCGGCGAGGCGAAGACGGCGGCGAACTACGCGGCGAGCCTCTACGCGGCCGAGGAGGCCAAGCACGAGGGCTTCACGCAGGTGCTCTGGCTCGACGGCGTGCACCACAAGTACATCGAGGAGGTGGGCACGTCGAACATCATGCTCAAGATCGACGACGAGGTGGTCACGCCGCCGCTGGCCGGCACCATCCTGGCCGGCGTCACCCGCGACTCCGCGCTGGCGCTCATGCGCGCGTGGGGCATGCACGTGTCCGAGCGTCCGATCACGATCGACGAGGTCGTGGCGGCCGCCCGCGACGGCCGCCTCCAGGAGGTGTGGGCGACCGGCACCGCGGCCGTGATCTCTCCCGTCGGCGAGCTCGCCTACAAGGGCGAGCGGCTGGTGGTGAACGGCGGCCGCATCGGCGAGACGGCGCAGAAGCTGTACGACACCATCGTGGCCATCCAGTACGGGAACGCGCCCGACACGCACCGATGGACCGTTGTCGTGGGGGGCCCGGACATGGCCCCCCACCCCCCCCAGCGCTCGTCGCGTCCCGGCGAAGCCGTGGCGCGCCTCGACGATGCGAGTGCCGTTCGGGGCCCCGACAGGGCCCCCCACGACCCCCAACGCTCGGAAGCGCCCCGGCCGAGCCGGGGCACTCCTCGATGACGGGGAGGGGCGACATGAGCGCCGACTGCGTGTTCTGCAAGATCCGGGACGGGCAGATCCCGTCCATGAAGGTGTACGAGGACGAGGCGACGCTGGTGTTCATGGACATCAACCCGCTGAACTCCGGGCACTGCCTCGTCGTGACCCGGCGTCACGCGGCCACCCTCTGGGAGGCCGAGGTCGCGGATCTCCAGGCCGCCATCGCGACGGCGCGGAAGGTGGCGCTCGGCCTGCGCGAGGCGCTGAAGCCCGACGGCCTCAACATGCTGCAGGCCAACGGCGCCGCCGCCTTCCAGTCGGTGCCGCACTTCCACCTGCACCTGATCCCGCGCTGGGTGCGCGACGGCAAGGGCTTCGACTGGACGCCGGTGCCGGGAGACCGCGAGCAGATCACGCGGATCGGCGAGCGGCTGCGGGAGGCGCTCCAGTGAGCGCGGAGCGCACGGTGCGCGTCGTGGTGGCCAAGCCCGGGCTCGACGGCCACGATCGCGGGGCCAAGATCGTCGCGCGCGCCCTCCGCGACGCGGGCTTCGAGGTGATCTACACAGGGCTGCACCAGACGCCCGAGCAGATCGTGGCCACCGCGCTGCAGGAGGACGCCGACGCCATCGGTCTCAGCGTGCTGTCGGGCGCCCACAACTATCTCTTCAAGCGCGTGCTGGAGCTGCTGCGGGAGAAGGGGGCCGAGGACGTCGCCGTGTTCGGGGGCGGCATCATTCCGCCCGAGGACGCCGCCGCGCTCAAGGCGATCGGCGTGAAGGAGCTGTTCACGCCGGGGACGTCGACGCAGGACATCGTCCGCTTCGTTCGCGAGCACATCCGCGCGGCCGTGTGACCGATGCGCGTGCGGGGACGCGACCTCTGGCCGGCCGCGCTCACGGGCGACCTCGTCACCGAGACGCACTACGGCCGCGCGATGCCCTGCTATCCGGCCCGGCCCCGGACGCTCGGCGAGGTGCTGGACCGCGCCGCCGACCGCGTGGCCGGCCGTGACGCGGTCGTCGCGCCCGACCGCCGCCTGACCTGGGGCGAGCTGCGCGCCGAGGTGGATCGCACCGCGGCCGCCCTCCACGCGCGGCACGGCGTCAAGCCGGGCGACCGCGTGGCCCTGCTGTTCCTGAACTCCGTGGAGTTCTGCGTCGGCGTCTTCGCCTGCGCGCGGCTGGGCGCCGTCGCCGTCACCCTCAACACCAAGCTGCGCGCCCCGGAGCTGGCCTTCATGCTCCAGAACTCCGGCGCCCGCCTGCTGCTGATGCACGACAGCGTCTGGGGCGAGATCGCGCCCATCCGCGCCGCGATCCCGTGCGAGGCGATCTACGTGGCGGGCCGTGCGCCGGCCGGCACCGAGCCGCTCGAGGCCCTGCGCGAGCGGGCCTCGCCGCCGGCGGTGGCGGTCTCCGAGGAGGACGTCGCCTTCATCATGTACACCTCGGGAACGACGGGCCGGCCGAAGGGCGCGATGGGCACCCACCTCGGCATCATCACGTCGAACGTGAGCTTCCAGCGCTGCATGGGGCTGCGCGACGGCGACCGGACGCTGGTGGCGGCGCCGCTCTTTCACGTCACCGGCCTCATCGGCCAGTTCCTCAGCATGGCATTCGTCGGCGGCACCACGGTGGTCATGCGGACCTTCGACGCCGCGGAGGCGGTCCGGCTGCTGGACGCCGAGCGGATCACCTACATGATCGCCGCGCCCACCGTGTTCACGATGATGCGGCAGCAGCCCGGCTACCGCGCCGCGGGACAGACGCTGCGGGCGGTCGGCTACGGCGGCGCGCCCACTCCGCCCGACGGCATCGTCGCCATGCGGGAGTGGCTCCCCGGCGCGACGCTGCAGAACGCCTACGGCATGACGGAGACGTGCTCGCCGACCACGCTGTCGCCGGCCGGCGAGGAGCTGCGCCGCATCTCGTCGGTCGGCTGGCCGGTGCCGATCGCCGAGGTCCGCACGATCGACGTCGCCACCGGGCGCGAGTGCGAGGCGGGCGAGGTGGGAGAGCTCTGGGTGTCCGGGCCGATGGTCGTGCCGGGCTACTGGGCGAATCCCGAGGCGACGGCGGCGTCGATGGGCGACGGCTGGATGCGCACCGGTGACCTCGCGAGGATCGACGCCGACGGCTACGTGACGGTGATGGACCGCCTGAAGGACATGATCAACCGCGGCGGCGAGAAGGTGTACTGCGTCGAGGTCGAGGACGTGCTGTGCGCGCATCCCGCGGTCCTCGAGGCCGCCGTCGTCGGCGTGCCGGATCCGACCTACGGCGAGGCCGTGAAGGCCTGCGTGGTGGCGCGCGCCGGCGCCGCCGTCGACGTGGAGGACGTGCGGCGCTGGGTCGCGGCGCGGCTGGCGAAGTTCAAGGTGCCGCGGGAGATCGTCGTTCTGGACAGCCTCCCGCGCAATCCCAACGGGAAGGTCATCAAGCATGAACTTCGAGCTCTCTGACGAGCACCAGCGGGTCCGCGACGTCGCGCGGCAGTTCGCCGAGGCGGAGCTCGGCCAGAAGATCGCTCCCTACGACGAGCGCCACGAGTTCCCGCACGAGATCGTGCGGAAGCTGGGGCCGCTGGGCTTCATGGGCGTCCTGGTCCCGGAGGAGTACGGCGGCAGCGGGCTCGACTACGTCGCCTACGCGCTGATCGTCGAGGAGCTGAATCGCGGCGACGCCTCCGTCGGTATCACGATGTGGGCGCACAACTCGCTCGGGACCAACCACATCGCCCTCTTCGGCTCGCCCGAGCAGAAGCGGAAGCACCTCCCGGTGCTCGCGAGCGGCCAGGCGCTCGGCGCCTGGGGCCTCACCGAGCCGGGCTCCGGCTCCGATGCCGCCGCGCTGCGCACGCGCGCCGAGCGCCGGGGCGACGAGTACGTGCTCGACGGCAGCAAGGCCTTCATCACCAACGCCTCCGTGGCCGCCACGGCGGTGGTGATGGCGCGCACGGATCCCGCGCGGGGGGCCAAGGGCATCTCGGCCTTCGTGCTGGAGAAGGGCATGCCGGGCTTCAGCGCCGGCACGCCGTACCGCAAGCTCGGGCTGCACGCCTCCGACACCGCGGAGCTGATCTTCGAGGAGGCGCGGGTGCCGGCCGCGAACCTGCTCGGCGAGCCCGGGCAGGGCTTCGTGCAGGCGATGCAGGTGCTGGAGGGCGGGCGGATCGCGATGGCGGCCATGGCCGTCGGCATCGCGCAGGCCGCGGTGGACCAGGCGACGAGGTACATGAAGCAGCGCACGGCGTTCGGCAAGACGCTCGCCGAGTTCAACGGTCTGCAGGGCATGATCGCCGACGTCGCGACCGAGGTCGAGGTGGCGCGGTTGCTCACGCTGCGCGCGGCGTGGCTCAAGGACCAGGGGCGGCCGGCGATGCACGCGGCGGCCATGGCCAAGCTGTTCGCCTCGGAGGTCGCCATGAAGGCGGCGAGCAAGGCCGTGCAGATCCACGGCGGCGCCGGCTACATCACGGAGTTCCCGGTGGAGCGCATCTTCCGGGACGCCAAGCTCACCGAGATCGGCGAGGGCACCTCCGAGGTCCAGCGCATGGTCATCGCCCGGGACATCCTCAAGGTGTCGTGACCGAGCTCATCGTCGTCGACCGCGTCGACAAGCGATACGCGACCTCCTCGGGCCCCGTCGACGCGCTGCGCGGCGTCTCGCTCGGCGTCGGCGCCGGCGAGTTCTGCACGGTCATCGGGCCGTCCGGCTGCGGCAAGTCCACCCTCCTCGGCATGCTCGGGGGCCTCGTGCACCCCGACGGCGGGCGCATCGTCGTGGACGGGCGCCCCGTGGAAGGTCCCGATCCGCGCCGGGCGGCGACCGTGTTCCAGGATCCCGGACTCTTCCCCTGGCGCACGACCCTCGAGAACATCGAGTTCGGCCTCGAGCTGCAGGGCGTCCCGCGGGAGCGGCGCCGCGCCATCGCGCGTGAGCTCCTGGCGCCGCTCGGCCTGCGGGACTTCGCGGCGAAGTACCCGCGGGAGCTCTCGGGCGGCATGCGGCAGCGCGTGGCGATCGGCCGGGCGCTCGCCATCGACACGCCGATCGTGCTGATGGACGAGCCGTTCGGCGCCCTCGACGAGCAGACGCGGCTGCTGATGGGCGAGTGGCTCCTGGACGTCTGGCGGCGGACGCGCAAGACCGTGGTCTTCGTGACCCACAGCCTGCACGAGGCGCTCGCGCTGTCGACGCGCGTGATCGTGATGACGGCGCGGCCGGGGCGGATCAAGAGCGTGATCGAGCTACCGTTGCCGTATCCGCGCGCGATGGAGTCGTTTGAGCTGGTCACCCTGCGCGCCAAGCTCTGGAGCGAGATCCGCGAGGAGTCCCTGCGGGCGATGGGCGAGACATGACCGTCGTCGTCCTCCGCGTGCTCGTCGTCGTCGCCGTGCTCGCCGGCTGGGAGATCGCCGGCCGGCTGGCGAACCCGCTGCTGTACGTCCCGCCGTCGGCGGCCGTGCCCGCCCTCCGCGACCTCCTCGCGCTGCGCTCGTATCCCGACTTCCCGGAGCACCTGCTGCTCACCCTGCGCGAGATCGCGGTGGCCTACGGGCTGGCGATCGCGGCCGGCGTCGGCTGCGGCGCCGCGCTCGGGCTCAACCGGCTGGTGGGTCGCGCCTACGGACCCATCCTGGCCGCGCTCTATGCCGTGCCCGCGGTCGTCTGGTACCCGTCGCTGATGCTGTTCTTCGGCCTCGACGCCGCCTCGAAGATCGCTTTCGGTTTCCTGCTCGGCTTCTTCCCGATCACGCTCGCCGTGCTGGCCGGCATCCGCCAGGTCAACCCGCAGCTCATCACGGTGGCGCGCGCGTTCGGCGCCTCGCGGCTGACGGTGTTCCGCAAGGTCATGCTCCCCGCGATGCTCTTCACGCTGGTCGGCGGGCTGCGCACGGGCCTGGCGCTCGCGGTCATCGGCGTGATCGTGGGCGAGGTGCTGGGCTCCAAGGCGGGCCTGGGCTCCCTCATCAACCACGCCTACGGCCTCTTCCGCACCGCGGACTACGTCGCCCTCGTGCTCGTCACGCTGGCGCTCATCGTCGCCTGCGACGCCCTGGCCAGCGCGCTCGAGCGTCGCGCCCAGCGCTGGACCCACGTCCAGTGACCCGTCGGGTCCGGCTCATCCAGGCGGCGAGCGTGGGAGTGCTGCTGCTCCTGTGGGAGGCGGTGGCGCGGGCGGGCTGGGTGGACCCGCTGTTCGTCCCGGCGCCGAGCGCGGTGGCGGGCGCCTTCGCGCGCGTGGGCGGGCCCGCGCTCGGCGGGCTCGGCGACACGCTCGCGAAGACGGCGGTCGCCTACGTGCTGTCGGTGGTGCTCGGCGTGGGCGGCGGGGTCCTCCTGGGCTCGCTGCCGCGCGTCCGCGCCGCCGTGAACCCGCTCGTCGTGGCGCTGTACGGCATGCCGAAGATCCTCGTGCTGCCCTGGATCGTGCTGCTGCTCGGCTTCGGCACCACGCCGGCCATCGTGTACGGCACGATCCACGGCCTCTTCCCGATCCTCGTGCTGGTCACGGGCGCCGTGCGCGACGTCGACCGCCAGCTCGTCACCGTCGCGCGGGCCTTCGGCGCGCGGCGCTGGCAGCTCTACCGGACCGTCGTGCTGCCGGCCATCGTGCCCACCGTGCTCGCCGGCATGCGGCTCGGCATCGTCTTCTGCCTGCTCGGCGTGCTGATCGTGGAGATGTTCGCCGGCGTGCGCGGCATGGGGCACGTCATGTCGTCGCTGGCCAACGGCTTCCAGGCCCCCGAGCTGTTCGCGGCCACCGCGCTGGTGTCCGTGGCTTCCATCGTCATCGTCCTGTCGCTCGACGCTGTCAACGACCGCCTCTCGCACTGGCGAGGAGACGCCCGATGAAGATCGCCGACGTCGTCGTCCACCGCCTGTCCGTCCCCCTGCCGCGTCCCGTTCGCACCGCGCGCCACGACCACGCGCACGCCGACACGGTCGTGGTCGAGATGCGGGGCGACGGCGGCCTCGTGGGCAGCGGCTACTGCTTCGCGTTCGGGGCCCGCAAGGCCGCCGCGCTGGCCGCGCTCGTGGAGGACGTGGCCGACCTCTATCGCGGCCGCCCGGCCGCGCCCCAGGCGCGCTTCGCCGAGGCCTGGCGCGCCATGCACTTCATCGGCCACACGGGGCTGGCGGTCATGGCGCTGTCCGCGGTCGACACGGCGTGCTGGGACCTCGCCGCGCGCGGCGCCGGCCAGCCGCTGTTCCGCTATCTGGGCGGCGACCGGACACGCGTGCCGACCTATGCGTCGGCCGGCCTCTGGATCGACTACAGCGTCGACGAGCTGCTCCGCGAGGCCGAGGCCTTCCGGGCGCAGGGCCATCGCGCCATGAAGCTGCGCGTCGGGCGCGCCGACCCGGAGGAGGACGTCGAGCGCGTGCGCATCCTGCGCGACGCGCTCGGCGGCGACGCCGCGCTGCTGGCGGACGTCAACCAGGGCTGGGACGAGCCGACGGCCATCCGCATCGGCCGGCGCCTCGAGGCCCACGACCTCTACTGGCTGGAGGAGCCGCTGCCGTACGAGGACCTGGAGGGCTGCGCGCGGGTGGCGGCGGCGCTCGACATGCGCATCGCCACCGGCGAGACCGACTACGGGAGCCTCGCCATCAAGCGCCACCTCGAGGTGCGCGCGGCCGACGTGCTGATGCCCGACCTGCAGCGCATGGGCGGACCGAGCGAGTTCATGCGGGCCGCCGCGCTCTGCCAGGCGTGGCACCAGCCGGTCTCGTCGCATCTCTTCACGGAGACGTCCGCGCACCTGCTCGCGGCGGCGCCGAACGCGCTCATCCTCGAGCACATGCCGTGGTGGCAGGAGCTGTTCACGGAGCCGCTCACGGTCGAGGACGGCTGCGTCGTGCTCGACGAGAAGCCGGGCATCGGCGTCGAGCTTTCCCCGGCCACGCTGAAGCGCTTCAGGGCCTGACGCGTCCCGCCGGCCCGGCCAGGAATCCTCCGGATCCTGGTCGCTTTCGATGCGGGGGCCCCCTGAGTCAGCGCGACACGCCCGCAAAATCGAGTCCTTGCGTGAGAAGAGCCCTGGAACAGCGCCTGCAATAACTCCCGCGCGAGCGGCCGCGGGCCGCCCAGGGGGAGGACATCGTCATGGCCATCGTGATCAAGCCGGCCGAGCGCCGGGAGCCGGTGGATCGCCGGGTCGCGCCGCCCGTCAATTCGGTCTACCTGACCGACGAGGGCCTGCGTCACGCGCGCTGCGGCGCGGTACTCGACTTCCTGCGCCGGCGGCAGGCCCTCGAGCTCGTGTTCCACTGCCGCGCCTGCCACGAGCACCTCACGCTGACCGAGTTCGCGCTCTCTCGCATCCCGCA
>DASUPA010000276.1:0-5442 GCA_036276335.1 Candidatus Methylomirabilota bacterium
CGCGGCCGACGCCGGCCGCGGGGGCCCCGTACCGCGTGGGCGAGCACACGCGAGCGCTCCTCACCGAGGTGCTGGGCTACGACGACGAGCGCGTCGAGCACCTGCGCAAGGCGGGGGCGGTGGAGCTGGTGTAGCCGGCACGCCGCGGCGCCGTCGGCGCGCCCGTCCTCAGCCGGCCGGGGTGCCGACCGCCGATTCCGCGGCGGCCTCGCCGGACCGGACGCAGTCGGCGATGCCGACGCCCCGGTAGGCACCGCCGGCGAGCCCGAGCCCCGGCACGTCCGCGAGGCGACGCTCGATCGTCTCGATGCGCGCGAGGTGGCCGACCCCGTACTGCGGCATCGACGCCGGCCAGCGTGCCAGCCGGGTCAGCACGGGCTCGGCACGCACGCCGAGCGCCGCGGCCAGCTCCGCGCGCGCCCGCGCGACGAGCGCCGCGTCGGGCTCCGCCAGCACCTCGCCGCCGAGCGCGCCGCCGAGGAAGCAGCGCAGCAGGACGTGGCCCTCGGGGGCGCGGCCCGGATACTTCACGCTCGAGAACGTGCCGGCCAGCACGGCGCGGCCCTCGGTGCACGGCACCACGAAGCCGAAGCCGTCGAGCGGGTGCGGCACGTCGGCGCGGCGGTAGCCGAGGGACACGGTCGCGGCGCCGGCGTACTGGATCTGCTCGAGCAGCGTGGCGAGCGTCGGGTCGACGTACCGCAGCAGGCGCGCGGCGCCGTGCGCCTCGCCGGCCAGGATGACGCGATCGGCGTCGAAGCGCGCGCCCTCGGCGGTCGCCAGCCGCCACCGCGCGCCCTCCCGCTCGACCGAGGCGACGCGCTGGCGCAAGACCACGCTGCTGTCCGGCAGGCGCTCGGCGAGCGCACGCACCAGCGTCTCCATGCCGTCGCGGAACGTGACGAACAGGCTCCAGCGCGCGCCGCTCGTGCCGGGCTGGGGCGCGCGCCTCAGCGCCCGGCGCATCCCGAGGATGATCGAGCGGTCGCGGCGCTCGACCTCCAGGAACCGCGGCATGGTCGCCGCCAGGCTCAGGTCCTCGGGGTCCGCGGTGTAGATTCCCGCCACCAGCGGCTGCGCCACCCGCTCGAGGGCCTCGCGACCGAGGCGGCGGCGGACGAAGGCGCCGAGGCTCTCGTCGTCTCCACCGCCGCGCGGGATCAGCAGGTCCATCGCCATGCGGAGCTTGCCGGGCCACGAGAACAGCGACGAGGTCGCGAAGGGCAGGAGCCGGGTGGGCGCCAGCAGCTGGAAGCCGTCCGGCAGCGGATGAAGCCGCCCGCGGAACCAGACGAAGACCTTCCGGAACCGGTCGTCGGTGCGCACCAGCTCCGGCTCGAGGCCGAGCCGCCGGCACAGCGCCAGCGCCCACGGCTTCTCGGACAGGAACGAATCCGGCCCCGCCTCCACGAGGAAGCCGTCGACGCGCTCGCTGGCGACGGTGCCGCCGAGCCGGTCGCGCGCCTCGATGAGGCGGAGCTCGAGATCCATTCCGCGCTCGCGGGCCACCTCGACCGCGCGATGGGCCGCCGCCAGCGCGGTGATGCCGCCGCCCACGATGGCGAGGCTCAGTCGCATGCGCCGACAGCGAGCTCGGCCAGCATGGCCACGAACTCGGGGTGGTCGTTGACGGCCGCCGCGCGATGGAAGCCGAGCCCGCTCCGCGCCGCGAGCGCGCGCGCCTCGACGTCGAGGTCGTAGAGGACCTCGACGTGGTCGCACACGAAGCCGAGCGGCATGACGACCGCCCGTCGAACGCCGTCCGCCGCCAGCCCGCGCACGACGTCGCCGATGTCGGGCTCGAGCCACGGCTCGCCCGGACGGCCGCTGCGGCTCTGGTAGGCGAGCGACCACCGCGCGCACCCCGCCCGCCCGGCCACCGCGCGGGCGGCCGCCGTGAACTCGTCGACGTACGGCGCCGCCGCCGCCATCGCGGTCGGGATGCTGTGGGCGGTGAAGACGACCGGCGTGTCGGCGCGCTCCGCCGCCGGGACGTCGGCGAGCGCGGTCCGGACGCGGTCGGCGGCCGCAGCCGCGAAGCCCGGCTGCGCGGCCCACGGTGGGGTGAAGCGCACGGCCGGCGCTCCGGGCACCCGCGCCCGCGCCTCGGCCACGTCGTCCAGGTACCGGTCCCACGACGCCTCGCACCGGAACGGGGACAGGACGATGGCAGCCGTGCGCCGGTGGCCCGCGGCCGCCATGGCCGCCAGCGTCTCGTGCAGGAAGGGATGCCAGTTGCGCATGCCGACGAACACCGGCACGCGCACGCCGTGGCGCTCGAGCTCCCGCCGCGCGCCGGCGGCCTGGCGCTCGGTGAGCTCGTTCAGCGGCGAGCGGCCGCCCGGCATCTGCTCGTAGTGGCGGGCGACCTCCTCGAGCCGCTCGGGCGGGATCCGGCGCCCGCGCGTGACGATCTCGAGAAAGGGACGGATCTCCGCGGGCGCCGTCGGTCCGCCGAAGGCGACCAGCAGCACGGAGTCGACCGCGCTCACCGGGCGGTCAGCTCGTGGACCATGTCGACGAGCGCCTTCACGTGCTCGACGGGCGTCGACGGCAGGAGGCCGTGGCCGAGGTTGAAGATGTGGCCGGGCTTGCCGCCGGCGCGCCGCAGGATGTCACGCACCGCGGGGGCGAAGCGGGCGGGCGGCGACAGCAGCGCCGCCGGATCCAGGTTGCCCTGCACGGCGACGCCGTCGCCGACCGCGCGCCAGCCGGCGTCGAGGTCGATCCGCCAGTCGAGCCCGATGACGTCGCCGCCGGCCTCCCGCATGAGCGGCAGGAGACCCGCGGTCCCGGTGCCGAAGTGGATGACGGGCGCGCCGCCGCCCAGCGCCTCGAGGGTCGCGCGCGTGTGCGGCAGCACGAACTCGCGGTAGTCCTGCGGCGACAGCGTCCCGACCCACGAGTCGAAGAGCTGCACCGCCTGCGCGCCCGCCTCGAGCTGGCCGGTGAGATAGGCCGACGTCGCCTTCACGAGCAGTCCCATCAGCCGGTCCCACGCCTCCGGCTCCTCGTGCATGAGGCGCTTGGTCGCCGCGAAGTCCCGCGAGGGCCCGCCCTCGATCACGTACGAGGCGACGGTGAACGGCGCGCCGGCGAAGCCGATGAGCGGGACGTGCGCCGGCAGCGCGCGCCTCACCAGCCGCACGGTCTCGAAGACGAAGCCCACCGCGCTCTCGACGTCCACCGGGGCCAGGCGGGCGACGTCGGCGGCGCTCCGCACGGGACGGTGGATCACCGGGCCTTCCCCTCTCGCGAACTCCAGGCCGACGCCGAGCGGCTCGACCAGCAGCAGGATGTCGGCGAACAGGATGGCGGCGTCGACCCCCAGTCGCTCCACCGGCTGCAGCGTGACCTCCGCCGCCGCCTGCGGCGTCTTGCAGAGGTCGAGGAAGGAGTGCCGGGCGCGGACGGCGCGGTACTCGGGAAGGTAGCGCCCCGCCTGGCGCATGAGCCACACGGGCGTGAACGGCGTGGGCTGTCGGCGCGCGGCGCGGAGCAGCGGCGGCTCGACGGGCGGCACGTCGCCCAGCATCGCAGGCGGTCGGGCTGGAATCAACCGGCGCCGCGGTTTATGATCCGGGCGCCATGGCATATAAGTCCGGCAAGCAGGCGTTCCTCGAGATCCTCAAGACCGAAGGCGTCTCGGTCATGTTCGGGAACCCGGGCACGACGGAGCTTCCGCTGATGGACGGGCTCGCGCGCGAGCCGGGCATCCGCTACGTGCTCGCGCTCCAGGAGGCCGTCGCCATCGCGATGGCCGACGGCTACGCGCAGGCGAGCGGCGGGCTCGCGGCGGTGAACGTCCACGTCTCGCCCGGGCTCGGCAATGCCATGGGCATGCTCTACGACGCCTACAAGGCGCACGCCCCGCTGCTGCTCACGGCCGGCCAGCACGACCAGTGCTTCACGGTCACCGAGCCCATTCTGTGGTCCGAGCTGCCGCCGGTGGCCGCGCCGTACGTCAAGTGGTCGACGGAGGCGCACCGCCTCGAGGACCTCCCGCGGATCGTCCGCCGCGCGGTGAAGACGGCGCTCTCCCAGCCGAGCGGTCCCGTGTTCCTCTCGCTTCCCGTCGACGTGCTGAACGCCGAGCGGGACGACCTGGATCTCCTCGCGCCCACGCGCGTCGCGCCGCGGATCGTCGGCGACCGGGCGGCGGTCGACGCCGCCGCGCGCAAGCTGGTGGCGGCGGGCGCGCCGCTGATCGTCGCCGGGGACGCGGTGGCCCACGGCGACGCGCTGGCGGAGCTGGTCGAGCTCGCCGAGCTGCTCGGGGCGCCGGTGATGCTCGAGGGCGTCGGCTCGACGTGCAACTTCCCGTTCACGCACCCCCTGTACGCCGGCTCCATGCCGCGCCTCGGCGCGCCGATCAAGGGCCTGCTGATGCGGCACGATCTGCTCTTCTCGGTGGGCGGCGACCTCTTCACGCTCTCGCTGCCCTCCGACGTCGACCCGATGCCGCCGGGTCTCGACGTCGTCCACCTCGACGTGGACCCGTGGGAGCTCGGCAAGAACTACCCGGCGTCGATCGCGATCCAGGGCGACCCGAAGGCCACGCTGCCAGAGCTGTGCGAGGCCGTGCGCCGCCACGCCGGCAAGACCGGTCACCCCGACGCGGCCCGGCGCCGCGAGACGCTCGCCGCGCGCCACGCGCGCGACCGCGAGGACCTCGTCAAGCGGGCGGGCGACGAGGCCAGGAAGAGCCCGATGGGGCCGCTGGCCCTCGTGCACGCCGTCTCGCAGGCGGTCCCGGACGACGTCGTGGTCATCGACGAGGCGATCTCGTCGTCACCCGGCATCCGGAACTTCTTCCGCTGCGCGGACCCCAAGGCGTTCTTCGGCCTCCGGGGCGGCGGCATCGGATGGGGCCTGCCGGCCGCGCTCGGCGTGAAGCTGGCGCTGCCGCACCGCCCGGTCGTCGCGCTCGTCGGGGACGGCAGCGCCATGTACACGGCCCAGGCGCTCTGGACCGCCGCCCACGACTCGATCGCGGTGGTCTACGTCATCTTCAACAACGCGTCGTACCGCATCCTGAAGGAGCGCACCAAGGCGCTGAAGGGCTTCTCCGCCGAGGACGACCGGTACGTCGCGATGGACCTCGACAAGCCGCTGATCGACTACGTCGGCCTGGCGCGCTCGCTCGGCGTGGCGGGCGAGCGGGTGGAGAAAACAGCCGACGTGGGCCCGGCCGTGGCCCGCGCGCTCGAGAGCGGCGGGCCGGCGCTGATCGACGTCCGCGTCGATCCGTCGTTCGCCTAGGAGGCGGCCGTGTCGATGACGTTCGGGATCCACATCGGGCACATGGGCGGTCCGCTCGACGAGATGCGCCGGCTGTGGCGATTCGCCGACGACGCCGGGTTCGACTGGTTCTCGGTCTCGGATCACTTCCAGGAGTCGCCGCCGCGGGGCGGCGAGTTCGACTGCTTCGAGGCGATCGCC
>DASUPA010000277.1:0-3917 GCA_036276335.1 Candidatus Methylomirabilota bacterium
GGCGGAGGAATTCGCCAAGATCTACAAGCTCGACGTCACCGTGATCCCGACCAACCGGCCGCTCCTCCGCGTCAACGCGCCGGACGTCGTGTACAAGACGGAGCGCGAGAAGTTCGACGCGGTGGCGAAGGACATCATCGCACGCTACGAGAAGGGGCAGCCGGTCCTGGTCGGCACCGTCTCGATCGAGAAGTCGGAGGCGGTCAGCAAGCTGCTGAAGAAGCGCGGCGTCCGCCACGAGGTCCTCAACGCGAAGTACCACGAGCGCGAGGCGGAGATCGTCGCCCAGGCCGGGCGGGCGGGCGCCGTGACGATCGCCACCAACATGGCCGGCCGCGGCACCGACATCCTGCTCGGCGGCAACCCCGACTTCCTGTCCAAGGAGATTCTGAGGAAGCGCGGCCTGGATCCGGCCACGGCGTCCGCCGCGGACCGCGCGAGCGCGCTGGCGGAGGCGCGGCAGATCACCGAGCCGGAGCACCAGCGGGTCGTCGAGGTGGGCGGGCTGCACATCGTCGGGACCGAGCGCCACGAGTCGCGGCGGGTGGACAACCAGCTGCGCGGCCGGTCCGGGCGCCAGGGCGACCCCGGGTCGTCGCATTTCTACCTGTCGCTCGAGGACGATCTCCTGCGGATCTTCGGCAGCCAGCGCATCCAGCGGATCATGGAGCGCCTGGGCATGGAGGAAGGCGAGCCGATCGAGCACAAGCTCGTGACGCGTGCCATCGCCACCGCGCAGAAGCGGGTCGAGAACCACAACTTCGAGATCCGCAAGCACCTGCTCGAGTACGACGACGTCATGAACAAGCAGCGCGAGATCATCTACGGGATGCGCCGGCAGATCCTGGAGGGCGAGAGCCAGGCCGACACCGTGGCCGAGTGGATCGAGGACCTGGTGGCCGGCACCCTCGACGGCTACGCCTCCGAGGCGGCGCACGTGGAGGACTGGGACCTCGGCGGCCTCGCGGAGGCGCTGCACCGCCAGTTCGACGTCAAGATCGCCCCCGCGCAGTTCGAGGAGGTCGTCAGCCGCGAGGGACTTCAGGAGCTGGTCGGCGAGGCGGTCAAGCAGCGCTACGCCGAGCGGGAGCGGGAGCTCGGCGAGGATTTGATGCGCGCGCTCGAGCGCCACGAGATGCTGATCGTGATCGACACGCAGTGGAAGGATCACCTGCTGTCGATCGATCACCTCAAGGAAGGCATCGGGCTGCGCGGCTACGGTCAGCGCGACCCGCTCACCGAGTACAAGAAGGAGGCGTTCGACCTCTTCCAGGACATGGTCGAGCGCGTGAAGGCCGCCGTGGTCGAGCGGCTGTTCAAGGTCCAGGTCGTCCGCGATGCGCCGATGGACCTGCCCGCGGTGACGGCGTGGGTGGACGCGCGCGAGTCGCGCGGCGAGCTGCCCGCCCAGCCGGGCGCCGCCCCGGTGGCGGCCGCGCCGCGGCCGGCGCCGAAGCCCGCCACGGCGCCGCGCACGCCCAGCGGCGCGAAGCTCGGCCGCAACGATCCCTGCTACTGCGGCTCCGGGAAGAAGTACAAGAAGTGCCACCTGCTGCAGGGCGCCTGACCGTCTAGTCGCTGGTCGACACGGGGGGCTCCGGGCGCCCCCCGATCCCCCCTGGGTAACTCGGGGCACCGCAGCGGAGCCGTGGCGCCCTCGCGATACTCCGACAGGCTCCTGGCCGCGCCGCGATTCCGGCGTCAACGGCTAGGGCTGGAGACGCTCGCGGAGCCCCACATCTGGTACTTTTTTCTTGGTGGCCTCCGCGGCGGCGTGCCAGAATCCCGCATGCGCTTAGAGTCGATCACCGTTCACGGCTTCAAGTCCTTCGGCGAGAAGACCGTCGTGAAGATTCTGCCCGGGATCACGGGCATCGTCGGACCGAACGGCTGCGGGAAATCGAACATCGGCGAATCCGTCCGCTGGGCGCTCGGGGAGCAGAGCGCCAAGTCGCTGCGCGGCGCCAAGATGGAAGACCTCATCTTCCAGGGCTCGGCCTCGCGCAAGCCGGTGGGGCTCGCCGAGGTGGAGCTGTGCTTCAGCAACGACGGCGCGCTGCAGGTGCCGTGGAGCGAGATCGCGGTCGCGCGGCGGCTCTACCGGACCGGTGAGAGCGAGTACTACCTCAACAAGACCCAGTCCCGCCTGCGCGACATCCTGGATCTCTTCGCCGGCACCGGCGCCAACCCGCGCGCCTACTCCGTGATGGACCAGGACAAGCTGAACCACGTCCTGACGGCCAAGCCACACGAGCGCCGGGTGTTCATCGAGGAAGCCGCCGGCATCGCGCGGTACAAGCAGCAGCGCAACGAGACGCACGGCAAGCTGGAGCAGACGCGCCAGAACCTGGTGCGGGTCCGGGACGTGATGGACGAGGTCAAGCGGCAGCTGAGCTCGCTCGAGCGCCAGGCGCGCAAGGCGCAGCAGTACAAGACGCTGCAGTCCGAGCGGCGCGACCTGGCGCTGACGCTGGTGGCCGCGGACTTCGCGACCCTGACGAGCCAGGCGTCCGAGCTCGCGTCCGAGCTCGCGGGCCTCCGCGAGACGGAGCAGGCGCTGCGCACGCGGAGCGCCGCGCTGGCCGCGCGCGAGGCGCGACAGCGCGAGATCCTCCAGGAGAGCGATCACGCGCTGTCCGACCTGCGCCAGCGCGTGCAGAAGGTCCAGGGGGAGCTGGAGCGGCTGCTGGAGCGCCGCGAGCAGATGGGGGTCCAGATCCGCGAGCTGGGCGACGAGTCGATCCGCCTCGACGAGGACATCCGCGTCTCCACCGAGCGGCTGGACGCCATCGTGAGCGAGCGCGAGCAGGGACGCCTGGCGCTGATCGAGGCCGAGCGCCTCGCGTCCGAGCGCGCCGGGGTGGCCCGCGACCTGGAGGCGGCGGTGGAACGCCACCGCAGCGGTCTGGGCGCCGACCGGGACCGGCTCGAGGCGCTGCGGCTCGAGCAGGTGCGCGTGGCGGCCGAGCGCGTGGACCTCATGCGGCAGGCCGGCGAGCTGCGCGAGCGGCAGGCGCAGCTGGCCCGGCGGGGCGAGCGCCTGGCGGGGGAGGCGGCCGAGGCGGAGGCCGAGGCGGCCCGGCTCGCCTCGAGTCGTGCCCTGCACGCGAGCGTCCACGATCGTGCGATGGCCGAGCTCTCCTCGCTGTCCGCCGAGCGTGAGCGGCTCACGGCGCTGCTGACGGAGCGACAGGCGTCGCTGACCGCGGCGGAGGCCGCGCTCGCGGAGACCCGCCTGGCGCTCGCCTCGCGGAGCTCGGCCTTCGAGGCGCTGGACGTGCTCGAGACCGCGCGCGAGGGCTACGGGGCGGGCGTTCGCGCCGTCTTCGAGGCCGGCGGCCGGCTCGGCGGCATCCGGGGCACCGTCGCCGACATGCTCGACGTGCCGTCGGGCCTCGAGCGTGCCGTCGCCGCCGTGCTCGGCGAGCGCCTGCAGTGGGTCGTCGTGGACCGCTTCGAGCATGCCCGGGCCGCCGTCGAGTATCTGCAGGCGCAGCGCTCGGGCCCGGCGACGTTCCTGCCGCTGGAACATCTCCCGGCATCGGGCGGCCCACCGCCGGACGACGACGGCGTGCGCTGGGCCGCGCGCAGCGTCACGGCACCGTCGCCGGGCCTCATCGACTATCTGCTCGGGCAGGTCGCGGTCGTCGAGCACCTCGACCAGGCCGAGGTGCTGTGGCGCCGGAACGGGGTGGGGGCCACCTACGTCACGCCGTCGGGCGAGGTGCTGTCGCCGGCGGGGCGGCTGCGCGGGGGCGGGGACGGCGACGACGGGGCCGTGGAGCACTCGCTGCTGGCGCGCAAGCGCCAGCTGCGCGAGCTCGAGGACGAGGTCCGGTGGCTGACCGCGCAGGTCGACGAGCGGCAGAGCGCGGCCGCCGCGCTGGCCGCCGAGGTCGGCACGCTGCGGGCGCGCA
>DASUPA010000278.1:0-4004 GCA_036276335.1 Candidatus Methylomirabilota bacterium
TACGAGTCCGGACGGTCAGAGGTGGGGGCGGACTTCGTTGGCGAAGCGGGTGATGACGGTGGTCATCGTCGGGGTGTCGCGGACGGCGGGCTCGAGGATGAGGTGATCGACGCCGAGGTCGCGTAGCGCGCGCACCTCGGCGCGCGTCTCCTCCACGGGCTGCTTGCTCGGCAGCCCCATGCGCGCGCTGATCGTCAGCGACTTTGGATCGCGCCCGGCCTCCGCGCACGCCGCTCGGAGTCGGGTGAGCGCCGCCGCGAGGTCGGTCCGCTTCGGGAAGGCCGCGTGCCAGCCGTCGCCGAGCTGGACCACGCGGCGGAAGGCGCGCGGCGTGTGGCCGCCGATCCAGATCGGGATGGTGCCGCGGGCGGGCCGCGGCCGGCAGCCGACCGGGTCGAAGCGGAAGAACTCGCCGGCGAACGCGGCGCGCTCCTCCGTCCAGCACGCGCGCATCACGCGGATCGCCTCGTCGCTCCACGCGCCGCGCCGCGCGTACGGCACGCCGAGCAGCTCGATCTCCTCGCGCATCCAGCCCACGCCCGCGCCGCAGATCACCCGCCCGGGCGCCAGGTGGTCGAGCGTCGCCAGCATCTTGGCGGCCAGCACGGGGTGGCGGTGCGGCAGCACGAGGACGCTCGTGCCGAGGGCGACGCGCTCGGTGACGCCGGCCACGAGGGACAGCGCCGTCAGCGGCTCGAGGAAGTCGCCGGTGGGCGGCAGCGGGAAGTCGCCGGTGGCGTTGTACGGATAGCGGGAGGCGATGCGCCAGGGGACGACGACGTGATCGCTCACCCAGAGCGAGTCGTAGCCGAGCGCCTCCGCGCGCCGCGCGAAGGCGATGAGCGGCTCGCGCTGCGCCACCGGCCCGTAGACGGGCAGGTGGCAGCCGACCTTAATGGGCGTCTCCGTGGACGATGCGGTGGCGCAGCTCCCCGCCGCGGATCATGTCGCCCAGGCGCGCCCGCTGGATCTTGCCGCTCGACGTCTTCGGGATCGTCGACGGCGCCACGACGAGCACGCGCGCGGGCCGGTGGCCCACCGCGTGGTGAACCCGGTGCACGATCTCGCGGGTGAGACCCGGCCAGCCGCTGTCGGGCGGCGTCGCCGGGTCGCGCGCCTCGGCCACGACGTAGAGGCGCTGCGAGCCGGTGCGCTCGCTCTCGATGCCGACGGCGGCCGAGTAGCGGACGCCGGCGAGCTGGTCGACCACCTCCTCGACGTCCGCCGGCAGCAGGTTCCGGCCGCCGAGGATGATCAGATCTTTCAGGCGTCCGGTGATGTAGAGGTAGCCCTCCTGGTCCAGGAACCCGAGATCGCCGGTGCGCAGCCACCCGTCCGCGCTCAGGACCCGCGCGGTGGCCGCGGGATTGTTGTAGTAACCCTTCATCACGCCCGGGCTCTTGACGCACACCTCGCCCTCGGTGCCGGGCGGGAGCACCACCGCGTCGGTGGGGGCGTCCTCCCGCAGCGGCTCCGCGATGCGCACGGACACGCCCCGGCACGGCCGCCCGACCGAGAGCCAGCGGCGGCTCGCGTCCCAGCGGAGCGGAACACCGCGCGGCCAGATCGCCACCGCCAGCGTCGCCTCCGCCAGCCCGTAGCACGGCGAGATGATCCCCTTGACGCCGAAGTGCGACTCGAACGCCTCGATCGTCGACGCCCGCACCGGCTCCGCGCCCGACAGCGCGGCCTTGAGGCTGGAGAGCTCGAGGTCCGTGGTGTCGCGGACGTGGCGGACGCAGTTGCGGAAGCCGAAGTCCGGCGAGACGGTGAAGGTCGCCCGGATCTTCGTGATCGTCTCCAGCCACGGCCGCGGGTTGCGGAGATCCGGCGGCAGCAGCCAGATCGGCGTGGCCGTGAGCGGCGGCGTGAACGCGCAGCCGATCAGCCCCATGTCGTGGTAGAGCGGCAGCCACGACACGACGCGGTCCTCGGCCGTGATGCCGGCCGCCTCGGCCATGAACGCCGTCGTCGCGACCACGTTCGCGTGCGTGAGCATGACGCCCCGCGGGTGGCCGGTGGAGCCCGACGTGTACTGCAGGAAGCACAGGTCGGTCTCCTGGGCCGCGTGGTCCGCCGGCGGCGGGCCGTCGTGGTCGAGCTCGTTCGGCTCGAGCACCGCGCGGACCCCGGGCGCCAGCGCCACGCTCGCGTCCACACCCTGCCGGAACCACCCGATGGTGGCCACCGCCACCGCGTCCGAGTCGCGCAGGACGTTGGCGGTCGCCTCGACGCCCAGCGTCGGATAGAGCGGCACCGGCACCGCGCCGAGGCGGAGGGCCCCCACGAACGTGTAGAAGAACTCCGCGCAGGTCGGATAGATCAGGGCGACCTTGTCGCCGGCGCGGATGCCGGCGGCGGCCAGGCCCGCCGCGTAGCGCGCGCTCCGCGCCCACAGCGTGCCGTAGGAGACGACCTCGTCGAAGAGCGAGAAGTACTGGGCGTCGGGCGTGAGCGCGGCCCGGCGGCGGATGACGTCGGTGAGAGTGGTGGCGCCCCTGGGGTCCAGACTCATTCGTCGCTCCTCTCGAGCGTGGCCGACGTCGCGTGATCGCGGCCGTCTCGCAGGTAGACCAGCCGCACGACGTCGCCGGGCTGCCGAGCCCGGATCGCGGTACGCAGCTCCTCGAACGTCTCCACCGGGGTCTCGCCGACGCGCACGAGCACGTCGCCGTCGCGCAGGCCCGCGCGCTCCGCGGCGCTGCCGGGCACGACGTGCCCGAGCCGCACGCCGTCGCCGGGCGCCCGGCCGTCGCCGGCGACGCCCAGCCACGTGCCCGCGCCGCGCGCGCGGCGAATGCGGGCCGGGGGCGCCACGCGCGCGAACACCGGCCGGCCGCCGCCGCTCAACTCCTCCACCACGCGCGCGCCGGCGGCGGCCACGCGGGCCATGCCCTCGGCGTCGAGCTTCTCCGCGGTGTCGGTCGGCCGGTGGTAGTCCGCGTGGATGCCGGTGTGGAAGAAGAGCACGGGCGTCCCGGCGGAATAGAAGCGCGAGTGGTCCGACGGCGAGTGCGGCGTGCCCCGGATGTCGGCGGCGAGGCCGGGCACCCGCGCGAGCGCGTCGGCGAGCACGCGGCGAAGCCGGTCGCCCGTGTCGGCGCCTCCGATGGTGAGCGCGCGGTCGCCCAGGCGCCCGACCATGTCGAAGTTCAGCATGGCGACGGTCCGCTCCAGCGGCCACGCGGGCTGACGGACGTACTGTCCCGAGCCCACCAGCCCGAGCTCCTCGGCGCCGAAGAGCGCGAACACGAGCGTCCGCGGCATGCCGCCGGCGTCGGCGAGCGCGCGCGCCAGGCCGACGACGACGGCGGTGCCGGAGGCGTTGTCGTCGGCGCCGTGATAGACGTCGCCGCCGCTCGGGCCGAGATGATCGTAGTGCGCCCCGATGACGACGGCCTCGGCGGCCAGCGCGGGATCCGTGCCCGGCAGGATGCCGACGACGTTGGTGGCGTGCACGTCGTGGCTGCGGAGATCCACCCGCACGCTCGCGACGGCGGGGAGCGCGAGGCGGACCGGGGCCGGCGCCTGCTCGATGGCCCGCGCGAGGTCGGCGACCGTCCGCGGCGCCAGGAGCGCGTCGGCGGCGGCCGTGGTGAGCGAGCCGGAGACGAGGTCGAACGGCGTGGCGGTCGCGGCGAGGCCCGGCAGCGTGTCGCCGACGATGAGCAGCGCGGCGGCACCGTGCCGGCGCGCGAGAAGGAGCTTGTCGAGCCGCGTGGTCCGCTGTCCTTCGAGGCGCCTCGGCGCGCCCTCCAGCACGATCACCACCTTGCCCCGTGCGTCCGCGCCCGCCCAGTCGTCCCACCCGGGTGTGCTGACGCCGTGGCCCAGGAAGACAAGCTCGCCGCGCGCGTCGTGGCGCAGCGCGCCGCCGTGGGGCGTCCACTCCGCGCCGGGCGCCAGGCGCCGGCCGTCGACCTCGAGCACGCTCGCGGGGCCGAGGGTCCGGCCCACCGCGAGCACGAACGATTGTAAGAACGTCCCATGGTCGCCGCCGGGAC
>DASUPA010000279.1:0-3330 GCA_036276335.1 Candidatus Methylomirabilota bacterium
AGCGCGGGCGCCTGACCGACCGCATGATCGAGCTCCTGGGACGCCGCCGGCTCGCCGTCACCACGAAGGCGCTGGACGAGACGGCCGAGCGCGTCACGCGCTATCTCGTCATGCAGACGATCATCAACACGTCCTTCGGCGTGATGGTGGCGATCGGGCTCTTCCTGCTGGGCGTGCCGTACGCGATCTTGTGGGGCCTGCTCGCCGCGGTGCTGCGGTTCATCCCGTACGTCGGTCCGTGGGTCGCGGCGGTGCTTCCGGTCGCCCTCGCCCTGGCTGTGTTCGAGGGCTGGACGCGGCCGCTGCTCGTGGTGGCCCTCTTCGTCGTGCTGGAGCTGTTCAGCAACCTCGTCATGGAGACGATCCTGTACGCCGGCAGCGCCGGCGTGTCGCAGGTGACGCTCCTGGTCGCGGGGGCCTTCTGGACCGCGCTCTGGGGCCCCAGCGGGCTGATGCTGGCGACGCCGCTCACCGTCTGCCTCGTGGTGTTCGGCAAGCACCTGCCCGAGCTGCGCTTCCTGGTGGTGCTGATGAGCGAGGACCGGGTGGTGTCCCCGGACGTCGGCTTCTACCAGCGCGCGCTGGCGGACGACCCCGACGACGCGCTGGACTACCTGCAGGAGTACGCGAAGGGGGAGGACGCCGATCCGTATGACGCCGTCCTGCTCCCCGCGCTCGAGCACGTCCGCCGCGACCGGGCCGCCGGCACGATCGGCGCCGAGGACGCGGCGCGCGTGGTGGAGATCATCGCGCGCACGGCCGAGGAGCTCGAGGAGGGCGAGCCGCCGCCCGCGCCCGCGGGCGAGGAAGCGCCCGCTGTGCTCGGCTGTCCCGCCGTGGACCGCGCGGACGAGGTGGCCCTCCGGATCCTGGCCCAGTTGCTGGCGGCGGACGGCATCGCCATGGAGGTGCTGCCGGCGGCGATGCTGACCGCGGAGGTGGCGGGCGAGATCATCGCGCGGCGCCCGCGGGCGGTGCTGGTCGGCAGCCTGCCGCCGGGTGGGCTCGCGGAGAGCCGCTATCTCTGCAAGCGGCTGGCGGCCGCCTCCACGCGTCCGTGGATCCTGATGGCGCGCTGGGGCATCGCCCCCGAGGACGCCGCGGCGGCATGTGGACCGCACGCGGCGGCCACGGTGCGCTCGCTGGCCGAGGCGCGCGCCCAGCTCCAGCAGTTCGCGCGCACCGCCAAGGACGCCTCGCCCGCCGCCTGACGCTCCTCGCCCGCCGCATCACGCGGGCATATCGCTTGCTCGTCCTCCGGACGTTCGATCCCCGATTTCAACGCAAGGAGGACGGATCATGGCCATCGAGCGATGGAGACCGACGTGGGGTCTGGCGCGGCGGGGCGGCGAGCCGTTCCGCGCGTTCGACGATCTCGTGAGTCGGATGTTCGAGGACTGGGGGATGTCGCCGCGCCTCGCCGGCGAGGCGCGCGGCTGGTCGCCGGCCGTCGACATGATCGACCGGAAGGACGAGATCGTCCTGCGCGCCGACCTGCCGGGCCTCGCGCAGCAGGACGTCCAGGTCCACGTGGAGAACGGGATGCTGACGATCCGGGGCACCCGGCAGGGCGAGCAGGAGGCCAAGGAGGAGGACTACTACTGCTGCGAGCGCTGGGCGGGAAGCTTCTCCCGCACGATGGCGCTTCCCGCCGGCATCGACCCGGACAAGATCAAGGCCACCTTCAAGAACGGCGTGCTGGAGGTGCACGTGCCGAAGTCGCCGCAGGCGGCCGGCAAGCAGATCGAGATCAAGGCGGCCTGACCCCACCGGGGTGGCGAGCCGGGAGGGTGGCTCCCGCCTCGCCACCCGCTCCTGTATCATCTCCGGCCATACCAGTCCTGGAGGTGTGGTCCATGAACCACGAGACTGCCACCGCGCTCGACCCGCAGGCGAAGGCCGTGATCGACCTCGTCATCAAGTCGGGGCGCCCGCCCTACCACCAGCTCTCGCCCAAGGACGCGCGGCAGATGTACCGCGAGACGCGGCCCGCCTCCACGCCGCCGGCGCCGGAGATCGGCCTGGTGAAGGACCTGTCGGCCGACGGGGTGCCCGTGCGCCTCTACCGTCCGAAAGACGTGTCCGCCGCCACCCCGCTCCCGGCGCTCGTCTTCTTCCACGGCGGTGGCTGGGTGATCGGGGACCTCGAGACCCACGACGTCCTCTGCCGCCAGCTCGCGGCGGGCGCCGGTATCGCCGTCGTCGCGGTCGACTATCGCCTGGCGCCGGAGCACAAGTTCCCCGCGGCCGCGGACGACGCCTGGACGGCCACCCGCTGGGTCGCCGCGCACGCGGGCGAGCTGGGGGTCGACGCGGCGCGGCTCGCGGTCGGGGGCGACAGCGCGGGCGGCAACCTCGCCGCGGCCGTGTCGCTGATGGCACGGGACCAGGGCGGGCCGGCGCTCGCCATGCAGGTGCTCCTCTACCCCGTCACCGACGTCGCCGCCGAGGCGCAGTCGTACACGGATTTCGCGGACGGCTTCATGCTCACGCGGGACTCGATGCGGTGGTTCATCGCCCACTACCTGAGCGGCCGGCGCGATGCGACGGACTGGCGCGTCTCGCCGCTGCGCGCGCCGTCGCTCGCCGGCGTGGCGCCGGCGCTCGTCGTCACCGCGGGCTTCGATCCGCTGCGCGACGAGGGCGACGCGTACGCGCGGAAGCTGCGCGAGGCGGGCGTGCGCGTCGATGCCGTCTGCTACGGCGGGATGATCCACGGCTTCGCGCCGATGGGGCGGCTCATCGAGACCGGCAACCGCGCGGTCGCCCACGTGGCGGCGAGTCTGCGCCAGACGCTCGGTCAGTGAGCGAGGGAGACCGCGTGAACATCAGACCGAATCGCGTGAAGCAGCGGCTCGCGGCCGGGCAGGTCGCGACGATCCTGTCGGGCACCAACGACCCCGACCTCATCGATCAGCTGGGCACGCTCGACGTCGACGGCATCTGGCTGGAGGGCGAGCACGGCGGCGTCGACTACGCCGACCTCGGCAACCTGACGCGGGCCTGCGATCTCTGGGGCAAGACCTCGGTGGTCCGCGTGATGGACAACGACTACGCCACGATCTACCGGACGCTCGACCGCGGCGCGCAGGGCATCGTGGTCCCGCACGTCAACACGCGCGAGGAGGCCGAGGCGGTGGTGGAGGCGGGGAAGTTCGCGCCGCTCGGCAGGCGCGGCATGTTCACCAGCCGGCAGGGCTTCGGCGTGGACGACTACTTCAAGGCCGCCAACGACCAGATCCTGCTCGTCGTCCTGATCGAGGACATCGCCGCCATCGGCCGGCTGGACGAAATACTGAAAGTCCAGCACGTCGACGTCTTCTTCGTGGC
>DASUPA010000280.1:0-6006 GCA_036276335.1 Candidatus Methylomirabilota bacterium
GCCACAGCTTGGCTGGGGCGTGCCGAGCGATTGGGGGCTCGGGGGCCATTTCGGGGCCCCCGATAAACTAGTCCCTGATCCAGGAGTCGGCGGGCGGGATCTCGGGCGGGGCGCCGCGATCGAGGCGTCGGAGCGCCTCCACCTCGGCACGACGGTACAGGCGCTGGCGCTTCATGCCCTCGCGGTACGACCTCAGCAGTCCGCGGCTCACGTAGGCGTAGAGCGTCGCCGGCTTCACGCCGAGCAGGCGCGCGGCCTCGTCCACGGTCAGGAACTCCTCGCCATCCACGATCCTCGCCACGGCGTCCACGCTAGCAGCGCCCGGGCGCCCGGTCGAGGGCCTTGCGTTGCCAGTCAACTTAAATCAAGATAAATCAAGCTACGTCAATCCAGGAGGCGGCCATGGACACCGACTTCAAGGCGGGACTCGAGGACGTGATCGCCGCGCGCTCGGCGATCTGCGCCATCGACGGCGCGGCGGGGCGGCTCTACTACCGGGGCTACGAGATCGGCGAGCTGGCGGGGGCGGTGCCGTTCGAGACGGTGACGGCCCTGCTGTGGCGCGGCGAGCTGCCGACGGCGGCCGAGGCCGCGACGTTCCACGCGCGACTCGACGCCGCGCGCGGGCTGCCCGCCCCCGTCGCGGACCTCCTGCGGACGCTGCCCCGGGACTGCCATCCGCTCGACGCGCTCCGGACCGCCGTCTCGCTCGCCGCTGCGCTCGATCCCGACCGGGGGGCCGGCGACGCCGAGGCCACCGCGCGGATGTCCCTGCGGCTGGTGAACCGCGTGCCCGAGATCGTGGCCGCGTGGCATCGCATCCGCACCGGGCGGGACCCGGTGCCGCCGCGCCACGGCGGCTCGCACGCCGCGTACGTCCTGTGGCTGCTCGAGGGCCGCGAGCCCTCGGCCGACGTCGCGCGCGTGCTCGACATCGCGCTCACGCTTCACGCCGACCACGAGTTCAACGCCTCGACCTTCGCCGCGCGGGTGGCGGTGGCGACCCTCGCCGACCTGCACGCGGCCGTCGTCGCCGCCATCGCGACCCTCAAGGGGCCGCGCCATGGCGGTGCCAACGAGGACGTGCTCCGGATGCTGCAGGAGATCGGCGACCCGGCACGGGCCGAGGCGTTCGTCGAGTCCCGGCTGGGCCGGCGTGACACGCTCTCGCGCGCCGAGCGCGCCGATCCCCGGGCGCGCGTCCCGGGGTTCGGGCACCGCGTGTATCGCGTCGACGACGCCCGCGCCAGGGTGCTGCGCGGCATGGCGAAGACCATGGCGGAGGCGACGGGGCGCGCACGGCTCTTCGCGGTGGCCGAGGCGATCTACGACGCGATGCGCGCCCGGACGAGCCTGCCGGTCAACGTCGACTTCTTCTCGGCCGTCGTCTACGACGCGCTCGGCATCCCCGCGGATCTGTGCACGTCGATCTTCGCGATCGGCCGGGTGGCGGGCTGGTGCGCGCACGCGCAGGAGCAGTACGCGGACAACCGGCTCATCCGGCCGCGGGCGGCCTACACCGGCCACCCGCCGCGCCCGCTGCCGGCGTGGGCGGCGGCTACTTCGGCGACTTCGTGACGACGCCGCAGGCGATGCGGGCGCCCGCGTTGCCGGTGGGGTCGGTCTTGAAGTCGTCGGGCGCGGCGTGAACGACGAGCGACGAGCCGTCGGCGTCCCAGAGCGACGTGGGCCCCGCGCCCAGGGTGATCTGCTCGGTGGCCGTCTCGAGCCGGCCGGTGCCGTCCGCCCCGACGCTGAGGTTCGGCAGGTCGCCGGCGTGCGAGCCGTGCGGGTTGAGCGCGCCGTGCTGCTTGCTCGTGGGATTGAAGTGCGGTCCCGCGCTCGTGAAGTCGGGCGGATCGCACCTGCCGACGGCGTGGACGTGGAAGGCATGCAGCCCGGGCGGCAGCGCCTTGGCCTCGAGGACGATGCGGACGACGCCGCCGACCTGGGCCAGGTGCACCGTCCCCGCGCTCTGGCCCGACGCCGTCCGGAGCTCGGCGGTGGCGGTGGTCTCACCCGCCGGCTGCATGGCGGCGCAGCCGGCCAGCAGCCACGGCAGCGCGAGGGCGAATGCGCGCCTCATGCCGCGGCGACTTCCGCGCCGACGAAGTCCTGCCGGGCCCGCGCCAGCGTCTCCGGCACCGCGAGCAGATCGAGCGCGGTGAGGGCGAGCGCCTTGGCGCCGGCCAGCATGCCGGCCCGCGCCAGCGGCGAGCGGGCCCACTCCGCGAACTCGCGCGAATGCCCGGGCACTCCGTCCGGCGAGATGCGGATGTACGGGTGGATGGTGGGCAGGCGCTGGCTCACGTTGCCGCAGTCGGTGGAGCCGTAGCCGGCCTGGCCGTCGTCGGGGTCCTCCGGGAAGTCGATGAGCTCGAGGTTGCGCCGGAAGAGGTCGGCCATCGCGGCGTTGGCCCGCATCGGCTCGTGCACGGTCGGATCCGGCGTGACGGTGACGCGGCAGCCGGTGGCCGCCGCCGCCCCCTCGGCGGCCGCGGTGAACCGCCGCAGCAGCTCCTGGCAGTAGGCGACCGTCGTCCCGCGCAGGTAGAACTCCGCGCTCGTGTACTCGGGGATGATGTTCGCCTGCTCGCCTCCCTTGGTGATGATCCCGTGGACCCGCGCGTCGGGACGGATCTGCTGCCGCATGGCGTCGAGCGCGTTGAACAGCGCGATGACCGCGTTCAGCGCGTTGACGCCGCGCCAGGGCCACGACGACGCGTGCGCGGCCTGCCCGAAGAACTCCGCCTTCGCCTTGACGATGCCGAGCGTCGGCCGCCACACCTGCGTGCCGCAGCGCCCGTGGATCATCATCGCCGCGTCGACGCCGTCGAACACGCCGGCCTCCATCAGCCGCACCTTGCCGGCGCCGCCCTCCTCGGCGGGCGTCCCGATCACCTGCACCCGGCCGGCGAACGGCAGGGCGCCGAGCGCCAGCGCCAGGGCGGCGCCGGCGCCCACGCCGGCGGTGGCGATGACGTTGTGACCGCAGGCGTGGCCGATGCCCGGCAGCGCGTCGTACTCCGCCATGATGGCGACGGTCGGTCCGGCGGCGGCGCCGGGGATGGTGGCACGGAAGGCGGTCGGCAGCCCGCCCACTCCCCGCTCGACGACGGCGCCGTGCGTGGCCAGGAAGTCGGCCAGCCACTCGTGGGCCTTCTCCTCCCTGAACGCGAGCTCGGGGTGGGCGTGGATCTGGTGCGACAGGCGCTCGAGGTCGTCGGCGAGCCGGTCGACGGCGTCCACCACCTTCGGCTTCACTGCGGCCGCCGCGCTCATCGCAACGCCTCGAACTCGCGCCGGGCCTCTTTCACGAGCGCGGGGTTCGCGAGCAGGTCGCACGCCGTCATGGCCATGATCTTGGCGGACTTCAGCATGCCGTCGCGCGCCAGCGGCTCCACCGCCGCCGCCTCGAAGGCGCGCGAGTGGATCGGCGTGCCTTCGGGCGCGATCTGCACCATCGGCTGGATGGCCGGAATGACCTGGCTGACGTTCCCGATGTCCGAGGAGCCCATGCGCTCGCGGCTCTCGGGCGACTCGACGATGCCGAGCGTCCGGGCATTGGCGCGGAAGGTGTCCAGCAGCGTGGCGTTGCGCTTCATCGGCTCGTAGGCGTTGTCGCGCTGCTCGATCACCCTGAGGGCGCAGCCGGTGGCGCGCGCCGCGCCCTCCGCGCACGCGATGACGCGCTTCTGGAGCGCCCACATGTAGTCGATGTCGGCCGCGCGCACGTAGAACGTCGCCGAGGCGAACTCCGGGATGATGTTCGGCGCGGCGCCGCCGCTGGTGACGATGCCGTGGATGCGCGCCTCCGGCCGCACCTGCTGGCGGAGCATGCTCACGTTGTTGAAGGTCTGGATCACCGCGTCGAGGGCGTTGACGCCCTCCCACGGATCGGCGGCGGCGTGCGCGGCCTTGCCCGTGAACTCGAAGCCGCAGCGCACGATCCCGAGCAGGTCCTGGTGCATGATCCAGCGGTCGAAGCCGTGGATCATCATGGCGACGTCGACGGCCTTGAAGACTCCGCCGCGGATGAGCTTCACCTTGCCGCCGCCGCCCTCCTCGGCCGGCGTGCCGATCACCTGGATCCGGCCCTTCGGCAGCTGCGCCCGCACCGCCGCCAGCGCGGCGCCGGCACCGACGCCGGCGGCGGCGATGACGTTGTGGCCGCACGCGTGACCGATGGCCGGCAGCGCGTCGTACTCGCACAGGATCGCGATGGTCGGCCCGTCCCCCGTGTCGAGGGTGCCGCGAAAGGCGGTGTCGACGCCGGCCACGCCCCGCTCCACCTTGAAGCCCTGGCGCTCCAGGAACTCGGAGAGCCAGGCGGCGGCCTTCACTTCCTGGTACCCGAGCTCGGGATGGTCGTGGATGCGGCGCGACAGCGTGTCGAGCTCGTCGGCGAGGCGGTCGACCGCCGGGCCGACGAGATCCTTCACAGCGCTCATGGAGGGTCTCCTGGCAGCGTGGGCTCGGCCGCGCGGGCGCGGCCGACCGTCACTATACCACCCGGCCGGGATCGCTCCGGGGAGCCGCCCGGGCCGACCCGGCCTGAGAAAAACTTTTCCCAGGCGTCGAGCACCGAGTGGTGGTGCCGCGTGCCGCGCGCTATCCTTTTCGACGACGCATGCGTGCGCGTCCGAGCCCGCCCGCGACCCCCCTGCGGCGCCAGCTGATCACGTTGGTCGTGGTCGCCGTCGTGCCGATGCTGTTGTTCGCCTTCGTGATGGTGGCCCTCTTCGGCCGTCAGGAGCGCCGGTCGACCGAGCAGGGCCTCCGCGACGGCACGCGCGCGCTCACGCTGGCGATCGACCGCGAGCTGGAGAGCTCGCTGCGGGGCCTCGAGGCGCTGTCGACCTCGCTCCACCTGGATACCGGCGACTTCCCGAGCTTCTACGAGCAGCTCCAGCGCGCGGTGCCGACGCAGCCGCGCTGGCGGGCCGTCTTCCTCGCCGACGCGGCCGGCCACGTGCGGCTGGTGACGTCGGAGCCCCTCGCCGGCGCGCCCGCGTCGTCGATCGCCGATCGCGACTACTTCAAGGAGCTCGTGTCGACGCGCAAGCTCGTCTTCTCCGAGCTCATCCTCGACGGGGGGGAGACGCCGATCATCGCCATGGTCGTTCCCGTGATCCGCGGCGGCGAGCTGCGCTACGCGCTCGGCGCGGCGCTCGACCTGAATGCTTTGAGCCGGTTCATGGTCGCCCATTCGCTGCCGGACGCCTGGACGGCCACTGTGCTCGACAAGAACGGGACCGTGCTGGCGCGCAGCCGTGAGCCCGAGCTCTGGTTCGGGCGTCCGGGCAGTCCCGCGCTGCCCGCCTCGGGCCCGCGGATCGCGTTCACGGCGGCCGACGACGGCGGCGTTCCCTCCTATCTCGCCCACGGCCGCGCGGCGTTCGCCGACTGGACGGTGGCGGTATCCGTTCCGCGGAAAACGGTCGACGAGCCGCTGTACCGCTCGCTGGGCGTCGCGATCGGCGGCGGGCTCCTGCTCCTCGCCGGCGGCGCGCTGCTGGCGCTGGCCCTCGGCCGGCGCGTCGCGCGCCCCATCCAGGGGCTGGTGCGCGCCGCCGAGGCGCTCGGCCGCGGAGAGGCGATCACGCCGACGTCGTCGTCGATCGCCGAGCTCACGCGCCTGGGCGCCGCCATCGCCACCGCCGGCCGGGAGCGCGAGCGGGTGGAGGAGGCGCTGCGGATCAGCGAGGCGCAGCTGCGGGCGATCTTCACCTCCACCCTCGACGCGATCGTCGTCGCCGACGACGACGGGCGCTACGTCGACTGCAACCCGGCGGCGGAGGAGCTCTTCGGCGTGCCGCGCGCGCAGCTGCTGGGCCGCGGCGTCCGCGACTTCGCCCCGGCCGACATGGACTGCGACGCGGCGTGGAGGGAGTTCCTGCGCAAGGGGACCGCCCGCGGCACGTTCTGCCTGGTGCGTCCCGACGGCGGGGAGCGCCACGTCGAGTTCTCGGCCACGGCCGACGTCATGCCCGGACGCCACGTCTC
>DASUPA010000281.1:0-3364 GCA_036276335.1 Candidatus Methylomirabilota bacterium
CGAGTCGGCGCCGGCGGCATCACTGGCGCGCCGGCCGGCACGGCCGCGATGGAGTTCGACCGCTACTCCATCGGCGTCGGCGTCTCGTCGTTCGAGCTCGATTTCTGGGGTCGCGTGCGCAATCTGTCGGAGGCGGCTCGCTCGCGGTACCTGGCGACAGTCCAGGCGCAGCGCGCCGTTCGGCTCTCCCTCATCCGCGCCGTGTCCTCCACGTATCTCACCTCCCTCGAGGCCGAGGAGCGAATCCGGCTCGCCGAGGCCACCGTCGAGAGTCGCCGGGAGGGGCTGCGCATCGCCCGGGTACGCTTCGACGCGGGGATCACGTCGGAGCTGGACTTCCGCCAGGCGGAGTCGCTGCTGACACAGGCCGAGACGGAGCTGGCCGGCCTGCGTCTGGCGCGTGAGCAGAGCCGCAATGCGCTCGCCGTCCTCGTCGGTGGACCAGTCGACAGCGTGCTCCCCGCGCCGCTGCCGCTCGCGCGGCAGGCGGCCACGGCCCCGGTGGCCGCCGGCCTCCCCTCGGCGCTGCTGACCGCGCGCCCGGACGTCATCGCCGCCGAGGAGCAGCTCCGTGCGGCCCGCGCCAACATCGGCGCCGCGCGCGCCGCGTTCTTCCCGTCCATCTCGCTCACCGGCACCTTCGGCTTCGCCTCGTCCGAGCTGGAGGATCTCGTGGGTGATGACGGCGAGACGTGGAGCTTCGGGCCGGCGATCAACCTTCCGATCTTCGACCACGGCCGCCGCCGCGGCAACCTGACCGTGCAGAAGGCCCGCGAGGACATCGCGGTCGCCTCGTACGAGCGGACGATCCAGACCGCATTCCAGGAGGTCTCGGACGCACTCGCCGGCCGCCGCTATCTCGGCGACCAGGTGGCGGCGCAGGAGCGCGGCACGCTGGCGCAGCGCCAGATCGCCGCACTGGCGCGGACGCGATACAACGAGGGCGTGGTGAGCTTCATCGAGGTGCTCGACGCGGAGCGCAATCTGTTCTCGCCCGAGCAGGCGCTGCTCCAGCTCCGGCGCGCCCAGGCGGACAATCTGGTCGCGCTGTACGTCGCCCTGGGGGGCGGCATGCTCGAGTAGGGCCGGTCGCGGTACGGCGGGCTCGAGCGGCCGGCGTCGCCGGCCGCTCGCGCGCGGTCGCGCCGCGGCCGGGAACAGCTCCCGACGTCGTCCTTGGTTGCCCGGCTGGCCGGGCCAGCGCTACCTTCGTCCCGTTCCGACACGGGCCGAGGCCAGACCACGACGACGCGACCGGTGGGGGCTGCCGCGCGTGCACGCACCAGGGGCACCGCCGGTCGCCCGTGGGATACCAGAGTCACGAGCGACGCCATGACCGCGAAGTCATCGAGCAGAACGTCGGAGCGCGCGCCACGCGCGCGTGTGGAGGAACGGCCCTCCCCCCCCGCCGCGCCGCGCGCGCCGCAGCAGGAACGCGGCCAGCGGCGCGTCGACGCCATTCTCGATGCCACGGCGGCACTGATCGCCGAGGAGGGCGTCGCGGGCGTGACGATGCATCGGGTCGCCCGCCGCTCCTGCACGACCATCGGCTCGATGTACCACTTCTTCCCCGATCGCGAGACGTTGCTCCGCGCCATCGCCGAGCGACATGCGAGCGAGCTGCGCGCCCTCATGGCGGAGATCGAGCGCGACGCCGTGAACTGGTCGCGGCTCTCCACGAAGGAGGTGGTGGACCGCCTGCTCGACCCGTTCCTCACCTACAGCGAGCAGCACCCTGACGTCCTGCAGCTGTCGCGACTGGCGCGCACCAAGGCGTGGTGCACCGGTCGCAACGTGGAGCTGGACCGGCTGGTGGCGCGACTCGCGGAGGCCGTGGTCGCGTCGCGAACGCCGCACATCGCCCCGGCCGAGCTGGCGGTCCGCGCCGTCACGATGGCGGCGATGATGGATGGCATCGCCGACGCCGTGGCGCGACCCCCCGGCACGTCCCGTCACGCGCCCTCGGAGGCCGCGCTCCGGAAGGAGCTGCGCCGGGCGCTCGTCGCCTATCTCGACTCGTACGGGGCGCCGGCGGCGCGGGACGCGGTTCGACCCGCGCGACCACGAGCGAGTCGCCAGGCCAGACCGGAGGAGTGAGCGGCGCGGTCCGACCGTGCACGCCGGCTCGTGAAGTGACCCAGCGAGCGTCCGTCAGCGGCCGTCTCGCAGCCTGAGCCCGTCGAGGCGGCTCTGGATGCGGCGCGCCACCGGCGTGTCGAGGTCCGTACCGGTTCGGATGCGTTGCAGCTCGAGATGCTCGATCTCGAGTAGTCGTCCGAGCAGACGGCCCGTGCTATCGTGACACCGCGCCTCCACCGCCTGCTCCGCAGGATCCGACAGCCGCAGCTCGCGCCGCCGCTCCAGCCGCTCGACGCGCTCCGCGTAGAAGCCACGAACACGCTCCACGACCTCCGGCGATGCCCGCGTCTCGCCGCCGATCGCGTCGAGGCGGCTCAGCGCCGCGCGGGCCATGCGCAGCTCCGCCGAGAGCTCCCGGTCCTCGGCGCGGCCGGCGACCGTCCCGACGCCGAGCCGGCGGATCACGACCGGCAGCGTCAGCCCCTGTCCAACGAGAGTCACGAGAACGACCACGAAGGTGACGAACACGATCAGGTCCCGCCCCGGAAACGGTCGTCCGTCCGCGGTCATGTGCGGCAACGAGAGCGCCAGCGCGAGCGAGACGACGCCGCGCATGCCTGCCCAACTCAGCACCGTGAGCACCGGCGCCCGTGGTCTGGGCGCCGGCACGGCTTCCGCGAGCGCGCGCTGGACGCTGTGCGACAGCCAGGCCGTACCGAACACCCAGGCCGGGCGCACGACGAGTACCGTCAGGCACACCACGGCGGCGGTGAGCACGCCGGCCGGTCGATCCGACAGCCCCTGCACCGCGGGTCGCAGTTGCAGCCCCACGAGCACGAACGACAGCCCCGTGAGGAGAAAGTTGATCATCTCCCAGAGGACCCGCCCCTGTAGCCGACTCGCTGCCGCGGGGCCCAGTACGCTGAACCGGCTGAGATAGAGCGCGAGCGCCACCACGGCGAGCACGCCGGACGCGTGGACCTGCTCCGCGGGCAGGAACGCGGCGAAGGGGAGCAGCAGCATCACGGTATTCTCCACGGCGGCGTCACCCACACGACGCAACACGTGGTGCCCGATCCAGCCGACGCCCACGCCGATCGCGACACCCGTCGCGGCCGCGTACCCGACGCGGAGTGCCGCCGACGCCGGTGCGAACGCGGTCCCGGCGATCGCTAGCCCAC
The DNA here is from genome assembly GCA_036276335.1 of Candidatus Methylomirabilota bacterium. Classification (GTDB taxonomy): domain Bacteria; phylum Methylomirabilota; class Methylomirabilia; order Rokubacteriales; family CSP1-6; genus AR12. The sequence goes on from DASUPA010000281.1 coordinate 3,261, forward strand.
TCGCCACCTGGAACGCGACGAGCGCCGTAGCGTCGTTCACGAGCCCTTCGCCCTCCAGAATCGCGACGAGCCGCCGTGGCAGGTGCAGGGTGTCGGCGATCGCC